>NZ_LN681225.1:315000-447500 GCF_000953655.1 Legionella hackeliae | reverse complement strand
CTTTAATGCATTATTAAAAACACTTGAAGAGCCACCTGCTCATGTAAAGTTTTTGCTCGCAACAACTGATCCGCAAAAATTACCCATCACGGTGCTATCACGTTGTTTGCAATTTCATCTTAAGCATTTGGCAACAGAATTAATTAGTCAGCACCTACTGCATATCCTAAGTGAAGAACAATTGAATTTTGAACTAGACGCTCTTGATATTCTCGCCAAAGCAGCAAGAGGCAGTATGCGTGATGCCTTGAGTCTTCTGGATCAAGCAATTGCCAGCTGCAATGGGAACTTGATTGCCTCTGAGGTAAAAACAATTTTAGGCTACACTCAACAGGATTACGCTATTCAATTAGTAGAGGCGCTAGCCTCTTCAAATCCTCAGTCAATTCTACAAATTAGTCGACAGGTTGCAGCTGAAGGTGGGCATTTTCGCTACGTATTGGATGAGTTCCTGCATTACATGCATGATCTGACGATTTATCAAAATATTGGTGATAATCCTTTAATTGAAATTAATTCCCACATTAAGAAATTGGCAGCACAGATTTCGGCGGAAGATATTCAGCTCTTTTATCAAATAGGCCTCAAGGGCTCCGAAGAAATGTATTTGGCACCATCATTGGCCATAGGGTTTGAAATGACGATGCTACGAATGCTTACCTTTAGACCCGCACCTAAAACTATGCCACCAACATTAGCCTTTGAAGTGCCAGCTACAACTATACAGACAACAACTCTTGTTGAGCATTCTCCCCAACAAGAATTACCTCGGCAAGAATTGCCTATAGTGAATTCAGAGAACATAGCCTTTGAAGAAAAAGAGGAAGTTGAAGAATTTCCTCATGAAATTACTGATGATGAGAACCTTGAAGTAGAGTTTTCTCCTCCATCTGTTGTAGAAAATACTACAATTCAAGAAAATGTTATTGTTGAAGATAATTGGGCGCAGATATTAAACCGTCTTCAACTTACCGGTTTGGCTTTAAACGCTGTAGAAAATGCTGAATTTGTAGGAAAAAATGGGCATGAAATAAATCTACGTGTCGCTAAAGGACATCAATCCTTATTTACCCCTACGATTACCAGCCGTATTGAGCAAGCGTTAGCGAATTATTATAAAGAAACAATTAAAATTGCATTAACCTGTGAGGAAGTGATACATTCCTCTCCCGCTCAACAAAGGCAGGTTGTGCAACATCAACGCCAACAGGAAGCAGCGCTTTCCTTAGAAGAAGATGTATTTTTTCAGCAATTAAAACAAGAATTTTCAGCCGAACTGGTCAAAAATTCTATTGAACCTATTAAAGATGAATTATAATTAACGAAATAATCCTAATGAGAGGTCAACATGGATATTAATCAAAATCTTGGCAACATCATGAAAGAAGCGCAAAAAATGCAACAGCGCATGCAAGAAGCTCAAAAACAATTAAGTCAATTAGTTGTAAAAGGGGTTTCTGGTGGTGGTATGGTTGAAATTGAAATGAATGGTCGCCATGAAGTCAATAAAACTAAAATCAGCCCATCGCTGATGGATGATGTAGAAATGTTAGAAGACTTGGTTACTGCAGCCTTTAATGATGCGGCACGTAAAGTTGAGCAAGCTTCTAAACAAAAAATCAGCGAATTGACTGCTGGTCTTAACATTCCTACTGACTTCCTGAAAGATGGCGAGAAGGAATAATCTAGGTAATGGATGCACTGAGTCGCTTGGTAGATGCATTACGCTGTCTACCTGGAGTTGGCCCGAAATCAGCGCAACGCATGGTGTTTCATTTGCTGCAACACCAGCGTCAGCGCGGTATGCATTTGGCTTCATGTTTAGAAGAAGCCATGCAAATCATTCAACATTGCAAGCGCTGTAAGAATTACACCGAGTTTGAATTATGCAAACTCTGTCAAAATCGAGATCGTGATACAAAAATCCTTTGTATTGTAGAATCACCAGCAGATATTGCTGCCATCGAGCAAAGTAACTCGTTTAACGGGAGTTATTATGTACTAATGGGAAAAATTTCTCCTCTTGATGGAATGGGCCCAGACGATATAGGATTGCCCCAATTACGAACGCTGGTGATTGAAGAAAAGGTGAAAGAAGTAATCTTAGCTTTAAGTCCCTCGATTGAAGGCCAAACTACAGTTCATTTCATTCATGAATTGCTTAACGACCAGCCTGTACGTATTAGCCAACTCGCGCATGGAATTCCTTCAGGCGGTGAATTAGAGTTTTTAGATGGTAATACCATAAGCAATGCATTGCGAAATCGAGCTATTGTGAACGTATAAACATGTATAAGATCAGTCGATTACTACAAGGTTGTAGTCTTTTTATTCTACTATTTCTGAGTAGCAGTGTATTTGCGTCATTTAATAAAAGTCTCTGGCCCATTTGGGAAACAAACAATCCTTTATCCAAAGCAATTATTCCTCACGATGAGTGGCAACAATTTTTAAATAGACGAGTTGTGACCAATGAAGAAGGCATTAATCTTATCGATTACGCCAACCTTACCGATGCTGATTATGACCTGCTTAAAAGTTATATTAACAAGATGAGTCATATCGATATTGATGCTTACAATCGTGATGAACAACTCGCCTTTTGGTTAAATCTATATAATGCACTGACTGTCCAAATTATTGCAGACTATTATCCAGTAGGCAGCATTGAAGAAATTAATATTTCTCCGGGCTTATTTAGTATTGGTCCTTGGGGAGCGAAACTAATCACTATCAATGGTACCCCATTATCCTTGGACGAAATTAACAATCGTATTATTAGACCGATTTGGAATGATCCACGTACGCATTATGCCATAAACAATGGTTCTATTGGTGCGGCCAATCTCAGCAAAAAAGCTTATCGAGGTAAATCACTTGAAGCGGATTTAAATGAAGATGCCTCTGAATATATTAATTCTCTTCGGGGAGCACAAGTCATTGAGGGCGAGTTAATTGTTTCCAAAATCTATGAGTGGTACAACGAAGATTTTGGCGGTTCTAAAGTTGATATCATTACTCATTTAAAACAATTTGCGAAAGAACCACTCCGCAGTCAACTAAAACATATTAATACTATCGATGGTTATGTCTATAATTGGCATTTAAACAGCACAATTGTACCCAAACCGTGAACAGAAATTTCTTTCGACATTATTTTATCCATTTTAGTCTGTTCAATTTTGTTTTTTTAGCCTTTCAATTTATTTATGCCCTTATTCAAAGCGGAGGATTCCTTACTGCTATCCCTATGCCATTGGCCGTGTATTTGCAAATTGCAGCGGCCGTATTTATTGAAATTCTACTTTATATTCTATTGACGTTGGCTCAAATGTGTTGGCTATGGGGAATAAAAGATAGTGTCCTTGAGAAAATTTCACTCGACCACTGGCAAATAGCTATCTATATTGTTTCTATAATCGCCATATTAAGCACAAACTGTTATTTTTTTCCGCTAAGTTTATTTAGTCGGCTATTTCTTCCTGCCGTTCCTCTCTTGTTTATAAAAATAATAATGATAATTTCATTAGTTATTCTAGGAGTATTTACTCTGCTAGCGGGTATAAAGTTATTCTTGCGTCATCCGCGAGTATTGGTGGTATTTATGGTAGGTCTCCTGCTCTTTTTCTTTATTTTTAAGCATTCACCCACCTATGCTTCCAAACGACAAACAACCCAACCGAATATCATTATTATTGGTGTAGACTCGTTAAGTGCTGAACGAATCAATCAATTTCATACCCCTAATCTTTACCAATTTATAAATAATAGTGTTTCCTTTAAAGAAGCAATTACTCCTTTAGCAAGAACCTATTCCGCCTGGGCAAGCATTCTGACAGGACTTTATCCACTGCATAATCAGGCTCGGTATAATTTGATGCCTCCAGGATTGGTTAAAAGTTCAGAAAGTATTGTATGGACATTACAAAAGAAGGGTTACCAAACTATTTTTGCCACGGATGAACGCCGATTTAGTCCTATTGATAAAGATTTCGGATTTCAGACAATTATTGGGCCGCAATTAGGAGTCAATGATGTTTTATTAGGTACCTTTTATGATTTTCCTTTAAGTAATTTTTTCATTAATTATTCGTATACGGGCTGGCTTTTCCCTTTTAATTATCTAAATCGGGCCAGTCATTTTTCCTATTATCCCCAAAGCTTTGACAGTGCTTTAAATGAAGCCCTACAACAAACTGATCCCACGAAACCTTTATTTTTTGCTGTGCATTTTGCACTTCCCCATTGGCCTTATGCGTGGGCTAGCTCATCACCTGCCGAAGTTGGTGATGTCTATAGCGTCAAGGAAAGAGAGGGGCTTTATTTCGCGTCTATCAATGAGGCGGATAAACAAGTAGGCCTTCTCTTAAACACATTAAAAAAAACCGGACTTTTACAAAATAGCATGGTTATTGTTTTGAGCGATCATGGCGAATCCTTGTATCAGCCTGGAAGTCGAGAAACAACAATGAAAAATTATCAGGGAGGAGGTCAAAGCAAGCTCGCTGACTATTTTAAACGTAAAACGTCCACCGCCCTGGACAAAAGCGCCGGCCATGGTTCAGATTTGCTTAGTCCAATTCAGTTTCATTGCTTGCTTAGTTTTAATGTCTTTAATAATAATAATTTTGTTCTAAAGGGTAAGGTTATTGACGCCCGGGTTGCTTTAATAGACATTGCCCCAACCATATACTCTTTTCTTAAAATCCCTGTTAGCAGAAATTTTGACGGTATTTCCTTACTAGCAACGATTATCCATAATCAACCTCTTGAAAAAAGAGCTTTCCTCTTAGAAAGTGGCGAACTTCCAAATCAGATAGTCTCGCGAGATCGAGCGAAAGTTTTAGGAAAATTATTGTATGAAGTAAATCCTAAGACCAATCAACTTCAGTTAAGACGCGATAAATTACCTTTATTAAATGCACTTAAACTTTACGCTATTCTTGATGGTGATTGGCTTGTCGCTTTATACCCTGATGATTATCAATACATTACCGTCATTTTACGTTTAAGTGATGGACACTGGACCGATGATTTAAACTCTTCCTTTGCGCAGACATCGCCAGCAAAACCTTTGCTAAAAGAGCTATTGCAATTCTATCAGGAAGAGCTTTCCGCTTACCCTAAATCAAAGGTTACCCCCGGCCTCCTGGAATAATTGTTCCAATGTTTTATTTTCCAGTACGACAGGATTTGAATATAGCGCCATAATTCGGGTTATAGCGTCTAAATTACGACGTCCAGGCTTTAATGATTTATGCGTATTGCAGCGTGTATAAGGGATAGTTGTGATATGACGATTTAATAACTCATGACGAATTGCCTCCATCGCACAATCAAGTGCTCGATATACTCGACCAATAGCCTCTTTTTGTTCTTGAGTCGCGAGTGGCAAAGCCGCAATTTTTTGATCATCCAGCACTGCAGCTAAGCTTCTCATTAGATAACAACTATCTTTATTGGCAAAATAACCATATAAATCGAGACATTCAGTGGTTGATAATTGATGAAACATCTCTTGCATATAAGATGAAAATTTCATGTAATTGTCATTTACATCCGGGCTATGCCCTAGTTGTTGCTGCAACGTCATTACTGTATCGATTAAGCGATTTGGATTAAACCAGAATTTATAGGCTCGAAATAAATTGTTTAATTTATTTTTTTCCACCAACTCGTTTGAAAGAATAATCGTTGGCAATCGCCATTCTTTAAGTGCAGAAATAATTAATTTATGGACCTCATCGTCCATAGCAATGGTCACCCCTTGAGGTAAATCGTCCCCATGCAATAAATAATCATGTAATTCACCGATTCCTCGCTGTTTTAAAGACTGCATAATCGTTTGATGCATGCTTTCAATAAACTGATGAAGCATGGAGAGTCTTGCTTTAACAGACAATAATTTTTCGGGGTGAAGCGCTTGCTTGAAAAGCTGGTGAGGATTTGATTTATAGAAGAAAAGATTATTAACGGTGAAAATAATGTCGGATTTTTCAAATAGCGCAGCCAACTGCAACATTTCTTTATCGTTTAATTGGGCTAATAATGCCAATGAGGAAAGAATATTTTCTCCCGCGTCATTAGCAAACACCACTGCTGCATGAAGCCACTCAGCACAAGTTTGCGACTCAATCAGCTGCTTCAATTGTCCGGTCAATGAGCGCTGAATGTATTCAACGGATTGAGGCTGCAATCCATTTAATTGCCCCTGCAAATATTGGTAATAATGTTTTAACTTCCAGGTTATTTTAATTTCCTCAGAAATTGCCATACTCACATTAAATTGTTGTTTGAGTGTTTGAATTGTCACGTAGCAACGAGAAGGATTATTTTCCGAAATAGAGATAGTTAGATCAGTCTCCTGTAAATACCCTGGTTTTAATAAATATAAAAGATCATCATATTTCGCTGCCAATTCAGAACAATATTGGGCTGCATCAGAAATACGCATGCGTGTATTTTTTCCATCTCCCATGGCTTTTTGCAGACGATTCTCAATCTGTTTAATTTCATATTTTAAGAAGGCTTTAGTGCGACATGACTCATCAACCAGCCAATCTATAGCAAATCCTTTAGCATTACTCATGGCGACTCCTAACCCAAAGCTTCCATCAAGATGGGTTCATTATTTTGGTATTCGTCAAAACTTGCTGGGAGTTAATCTTTTCTTAATATTTATTTAAGCATGGTGACTTTATTTTTGCCACTTTAAAGGTGATATTATTTATAAATCGAAGTGCAGTCTAGAAAGGAAAAAGGAGGAGATGCCTAAGAGCATCTCCTGAAAAAAATTAGATATCGGTACTGCTATCAGGCAAAATGCGAGTTGTCTTACCATAAACGACTAACACTTTTTGTCTTACTTTCAGATTTAAATCTTCTGCTTGAGCTACAGAAACAATAGCACCGCTATTTAATTTAATGACATAAACATAGCCATGACCACCGTCTAAGTACTCACTACCTGGCGCCTTCTCACTTCTGCCAGTTGCAGCTTTACTATGAAACTTCACTTGACGCTTAGAGATAATTACACCTGAAGCCACTTTTTTTAGCTTACCTACTTCATTAACATCATAATCTCCAGGAGGTACATTTTTAGAGCAACCCCCTAATACCAAGCATATTGCAATTCCTAACGCATAAAACAGTTTAGCCATTTTTTTATCTCCTGATTAAATTTTTAAAATTGGACGATAGATAAAAAATCTGCCCTATTCTACAAAGTCGCATCCGGTATTACCAGCAAACTCTGTTGAAATGATATTGCCCTATTCTGGTATGGAGAAAATTATCAATGGAAAATTCGTGATCAGTGACAATACGAGTCAGCAAAGCCTGGATTAGCATTTGCTTTTATGAAGTTAAAGTATAATGATAGGAATCACTTAACTTATATGCAAAATATTTTCTATGCAGTGTATAATTTCTAAAATTTTAAAACCGTACATTGGGGGAAGATATTAAATGTCGCATCGAAAATACTTGCTTATTATCGACGATACCCCTATAGATGAGCACCTTATAGATTATTTTGCTAAATTTGACTTTAATATTATTCAACAACCTGATCTCTCTACGCTTAACAGTGACATGGAACCGCCTGCAGCATTACTGGTGAACTGGTCATTGATACAAGCCGATGAAAATATAATCCATAAGCTTTACCAGCGTTATACGGTTCCATTATTGGTAATTAGTGATAAGATTGACGAAAGCATTTGCGTACGTATGTTAGAAGCTGGCGCGGATGACTTTTTAGTAAAACCTCTTCACCCTAGAGAGCTACATGCTCGTATTAGTGCAATATCACGAAGAGTTCAACGAGCCACCAAAGAAACAGAGCAAGAAAAAGAAGTATTACTCTTTGCCAACTGGCGCTTATATCCAGCCTCTCGTCAAGTGTTTGAAAATAACACTCGCGAGGAACTACAACTGAGTGCCGGTGAATATGATTTGCTGTTAGCGTTTGCGCGTCAACCTCAACGTGTTTTAGGCCGTGAATTTCTATTACAACTGACTAAGAATAGCGATTTAACTCCCTTTGATCGGCGTATTGATGTGCAGATAAGCAGATTACGACAAAAAATTGAAACAGATGCTAAAAAACCCGCACTCATTAAAACAATAAGAAATGGGGGTTATCTATTTACAGCACGGGTATTGACGATTAAAGAACAAGCAGAATTAAACGATTAGTTCTATTTTTTCTTAGCCACCTTCAACATACGTACTGTTTTGATCATATTCTCGCTTACTTTTAAAATTTCAATTTGGAAATTTTCAATCTGTAAACAACAGTCAGCTGGGGGAATATATCCTAGATGCTCGATAATAAGGCCACTTAATGTTCTAGGGCCAATTACCGGCAATTGCCAGCCCAATATGCGCTTTAACTGTCGGAGTGTGATACTGGTATCCACAATAACAGAACCATCTTCTTGCTGAATAATATCCTTACTTAGATCAGCCACATCCGTCGTAAACTCTCCAACTACCTCTTCAAGTATATCTTCCATGGTTACCAAACCTAATAAATCTCCATACTCATCAACTACAAAGCAGCTTCGCTTTTTCATCTTTTGAAAATTTAAAATTTGTACATTAAGCGGTGTAGCTTCAGGAATAAAATAAGGGGCATCAGCAATTTTGAGTAAATTTTCCATGTCCAAACGCTCCTCAATCATTAGATTAAGAACGTTTCTTACATGCACAAGTCCTACTAAATTGTCGATTGTGTCTTTAAAAAGAGGCAATCGAGTATGCTGGGCTGTCTCTAACTCTTCAAGAATTTCATGCCAAGGCTGCTCTAAATCAATGCCAACAATATCCGCCTTGGGAATCATGATATCTTCTACCGTAGCTTGTTCTAAATCTAATAAACTTAACAACATACTTTTATGTTCAACTGGCAACAAACCCCCAGCCTCATGCACTACTGAACGTAACTCTTCGCCCGATAAAAGCTCTCGTTGATTTCTTTCTATAGAAACACCAAACAATTTTAAAATTAGATTTGTAATCCAACTGATTGTGTGCACAACAGGTGCAAATAGCCCTTGTAACAATTTTAAAAAAAAGGATGCCTTAAAAGCGACTTGCTGAGGATGCAGTGCTGCGATTGTTTTCGGGGCCAACTCAGAAAATACCAATACTATTAAAGTAAGTAGCATAGTAGCAATGAGCACGCCTACATCACCATAGAGCCGCTGCCCAATTAATGTCGCCACCATCGAGGCCACAATATTTGCAAAGGTATTGCCAATTAAAATAACACTCAACAATTTATCAGGTCTCGCTAACATCTGGTTGACCCGAATTGCCTGTTTATTGTTTTGTTTTACCAAATAGCGCAAGCGATAACGATTTAAAGACATCATTCCAATTTCTGAGCCTGAAAAAAATGCTGAGATAAGAATTAATGCCAATAATCCGATTGAAAGTGTTGTCAGAGAAAACTGCACCGGGTCTCCCTTAGGTAATAAGAAATTTCATCATAGCAAACTGAGATTAATTCGCCTATAAAGAAAGCCACTCTGCGTCACCAAAAAGTGGACCAAAAACAGCCTCTTGTCCTGTGACATTTGCCCAAAAAATATTCCCCATATCAAAATGCCACCACTCATAATGGTAAGACGTAAAGCCTGATGCTTCCATAGCCGTGCGCAACCACTCTCGTCGTTGTTGAATGGCCACCTCTTCCGATGACAGGACTGATTTTAATGCGAAATAGTCACGATGGGCTTTTTCGCTACACTCATCAAAGGGGGTTCCCATATCCAGTATTTCGATACTCTCAACATCATAAAGTGTTAAATCGACAGCGCCACCACTCAGATGAGGAGAACAATAACTATCGCCAATACTTGCAGGAGGGGAAACATATTTTAAGATTTCAGTCTGATATTCCTCTTCACTTAAGCCTGCGTATTTTTTACGGATTTCTTCACTCATCCAACTAAACAGTTTGCGCTGAACCTCTCTGGGTCTATAGACATCCCAAATCAGCAATCCACACGTTTTCGGCAATACTTCGACTGCCTTTAATAAACCCTCAAGTACGGCACGTCGACCTAATATAGTAGAGTAGGGACTCAAACCTTGCGCGTAATATATCGGGCATATTTTTATCCTTGGATGTATCTGATTGGTGAATTCCACGACCTCATAATCACTCGGTAAAAATTGTTTGTGCATTGTAATCCCCTCTATGTAGCAGCTATATTGGACTGTATGCTCTAGCAGGAAAAAGCTCAGAGTGATCTTCTCTTATTTTATCCATAATCTCATCAGCTGCTTTATCGATACCAGTTTTAACGCCAGGAAGTACATTGGCAGGCATATCATTATTTGTAACGGCTAAATCTGCGTTTGTCTTGCTAGGAAGAATATATTTAAAAAATTCAGGCCCGACCGATCTACGTTCTCTTGCTCCTGTTTCTTGGGGTGAAGTAGCACGATGTATTGCGTCTCTTGTCTTTCGGCGCTCTAAAATTGTTTTATAACTGTCTGTTTCAACGAACAATGACATTTTAGGAAGCTCCATTTTATGGACTTGATGTAAAGCAAGAATCCCTTCAACAACGACGACTTTAAGATCTTCTGGATTAATTGTTTCAGTGTGAGGCAACCTATTCTTCGCAATAAAACAATACACTGGTTTATTGATTGTCTTACCTTCAGACAACATTGTTAATTGGTTTTCCAGTAATACCCACTGATAAGCATCAGGTACATCAAAATCGATCTCTACAATACCCCCTCTTTCCTGCTGGCTTTTGTAAAAGTCATCCATTTTTATCAAAATTGTCTTAATGTTCATGCCATTGAATGTCTCGACAATTTTCTTAGCAATTTCTGTTTTTCCTGAAGCCGATGCTCCCGCAACAAATACAAATAACATCGTATTCACCCTGATTTTATTTAAGTCACGGTGGCGATAATATGGAAATACCAATCTTTTGTACAGCAAATAACATTCAGTAAAAAAGGCAAATTGTCGACTCTATGCACCCCTATTTTTTGTGAAAAAGGCTGCATAAACCTGAAATTATTTATTTCTTGTTCTTTGCCAGTTTTGGCTGCTATGTCTACTATGCTATAGTAAGCATTTTTTGCACCTGAGTGACTGTCATGTTTGAGAATTTAACTGAACGTTTAACCCGTGCCTTTAAAACTTTAAGTGGTCAGGGACATTTGACTGAAGAAAATGTTCATGATGCCCTACGAGAAGTTCGTCTATCATTACTTGAGGCTGATGTAGCATTCCCCGTTGTAAAAGAGTTTATTGAAGAAGTAAAACAAAAAGCGCTTGGGCAGAAAGTTGCGACCAATCTGAAACCAGAACAAGCTTTTGTTAAGGTGGTTCATGATGAATTGGTGCACGTATTGGGCGATTCACGTGCTGAATTAAATTTCAAAACACAACCACCAGCTGTTTTCTTGATGGCTGGATTACAAGGCTCTGGTAAAACCACCAGCTCTGCTAAATTAGCACGTTACTTAAAAGAGTCTGAGAATAAAAAAGTTATGCTTGTTAGCCTGGACGTATACAGACCAGCAGCTATTGAGCAATTAAAGTTACTTGCGGAACAACTTGATGTTGCGTTTTTCCCAGCAGAATCACATGAACAACCTTTGGCAATCGCTGCAAAAGCGTTGGAAAGTGCAAAAAAACAATTTATTGACGTCGTGATCTTCGATACTGCAGGTCGCTTGCACGTTGATGAAGAAATGATGACGGAAATTAAGAACATCCATAAAGCCGTCAAACCGGTAGAGACCTTATTTGTTGTCGATAGCATGACGGGGCAGGATGCCGCGAATACCGCGAAGGCATTCCATGAAGCGCTAGCGTTAACCGGGGTTATTCTCACCAAGACCGATGGTGATGCACGTGGAGGTGCTGCTCTTTCGGTTAAACACATCACCGGTCAGCCGATTAAATTTTTAGGAAGTGGCGAAAAAATTGATCCTCTTGAGCCTTTCCACCCAGAGCGAATTGCTTCACGTATTCTCGGTATGGGTGATATTCTCACTTTAATTGAAGAAGTTGAGCGGAAAGCAGATAAGCAAGCCAGCGAAAAATTGGCTAAGAAACTTAAAAAAGGAAAAGGATTTGACCTTGAGGATTTTAAGCAACAATTATTGCAAATGGATAAAATGGGCGGCCTTAGCGGTATGATGAGTAAATTACCAGGTATTGGACAATTACCGCAGCAAGCAATGAGTCAAGTCAATGATAAAGCGATGGCCCAAACCATAGCAATCATTAATTCCATGACCCCAAAAGAGCGCCGTATTCCTAAAATTATTGTGGGTTCTCGTAAAAAACGCATAGCACAAGGTTCAGGAACTCAAATCCAAGACGTTAATCGCTTGTTAAAGCAATTTGAACAAATGCAAAAAATGATGAAAAAATTCACCAAACCAGGCGCAATGAAACAGATGATGCGTGGAATAGGTGGAATGCCTGGATTAGGCGGACTGAAAGGCTTCTTTCCAGAGGAATAGTAAATTATTCCAAAATGACTTCCAATGCCGAGTTAATTTTCGTACAATACACGGCATTTTTACGTAAACACTCTAAAGTAGAGGAAATAATGGTAGTTATACGTTTATCACGAGCTGGCGCAAAGAAGCGTCCTTTTTACAATATGGTTGTTACTGATAGCCGCAAACGCCGCGATGGAAATTACATCGAGCGCATTGGCTACTTTAACCCAATTGCACGTGGTCAAGAAACCCGCTTGCACTTGGAAATGGATAAATTAGCTCACTGGCAAAGCGTTGGTGCACAACTTTCTGACCGTGTTCGTTCATTAATTAAAGAATACAGCAAGAAGCAAGCTCAAGACGCTAAGTAATAGTGGATAAAGTTACAGATAGAATTGTTGTCGGTCGTTTTGGTCGCCCACATGGGATAAAAGGATTCATTACCGTTCATTCTTTTACAGATCCACGTGATAACATTCTGCGTTATACCGATTGGCATGCTTACATCAATAAGCGATGGCAGCCTCTTAAATTATTGCGTGTTGAGGTGAATGAAAAATTCATCCTCGCGCAAGTCGAAGGTTATAGCGAGCGAGAGCAGGTAGCTGCGCTGACTAATACTGACATAGCCGTTAGTCGTGACCAATTACCCCCCTTGGAAGAAGGAGAGTTTTACTGGCATGATTTAATTGGCATGAAAGTAGTTAATCAACAAGGTATCTTGCTTGGCACAGTTGTGGAAATTATGCCAACTGGCGCCAATGATGTTTTAGTGGTTGAAGGTGAAAAAAGGTATCTGGTTCCTTATTTGCCAGGACAGTTTGTAGCCGACATAAACACTAGCCAACAGCTTATCACTGTTGACTGGGATGCGGATTTTTAATGATGTTACATTTGGGTGTAATAACCCTGATGCCCGAAATGTTTGATGTTTTAGAACATGGCGTTGTTGGACGGGCAATTGAACAAGGTTTAGCGAAAGTAGATTGCTGGAATCCACGTGAGTGGGCTCCAAGACCATACCGTCAGGTTGATGATAAACCCTATGGTGGTGGTCCGGGCATGGTAATGATGTACGAACCTTTGCATGATGCGATTTATCATGCGAAGACTCAATTACCATCCACTTGCAAGACAATTTATTTAAGTCCGCAAGGTAAACGTATTCGGCAAGCTGATTTAAATCAGGTAGCCAAAAATAATCAGTCGCTGCTTTTTATAGCGGGACGATATGAAGGAATAGATGAGCGAATCATTACTTATCACGTTGATGAAGAATGGTCGCTAGGCGATTTTGTTTTAAGCGGTGGTGAATTAGCAGCCATGGTATTTATTGATTCGATCATTCGTCTCTTACCTGGCAGCTTGGGGCATTTAAGATCAGCAGAGCAAGATTCATTTATGAACGGGCTCTTGGATTGCCCGCATTACACAAGGCCCGCCACAATAAATGGCTTGGATGTTCCACCGGTGTTACTTGGTGGTAATCATCGTGACATCGAGCGCTGGCGCCGAAAGCAAAGTCTTGGTAAAACCTGGCTTAAACGTCCGGATTTATTAGAAGAAATTGAATTAAGTGACATTGATAAGCAATTGCTTATCGAGTTTAAAAACGAACACGGTGGTTCCTGTTGAAGGAATAACCAAATTTGAGGAGTGACCATGAGTAACATTATTGATCAAATTAACGCTGAGCAAATGCAAGGCAAAAACATTCCTGATTTCAGTCCAGGCGACACTGTTTTAGTGCAGGTAAAAGTAAAAGAAGGTACTCGTGAGCGTTTACAGGCTTTTGAAGGTATCGTCATTGCTAAAAGAAATCGTGGTTTGAACTCTGCTTTCACCGTACGTAAAATTTCTCATAGCGTTGGCGTTGAGCGTGTTTTCCAAACCTACAGCCCAATTGTTGATAGCATTATCGTTAAACGTCGTGGTGATGTACGTCGTGCAAAATTATATTACCTACGTGATCTTGCTGGTCGTGCTGCACGTATTAAAGAAAAACTTGCTGGTAAAAAAGAAGATTAATTTTAAATAAATGCTCATCATTACCGTATTCAACACACCTATAGGCTGGCTTGAAGTGGAGTATGATGAGCATTATGTTCATCGAGCAATATTTACTGAATCTCAGCCAACAGCTTCTCAGCGTAATCAATTAACACCGCTAATTGCAACAGAATTAGATACCTATTTTAAGAACCCCCATCACCGCTTTCAGTTATCCCTTAAACCTCAAGGAACACCTTATCAACAACTAGTGTGGAACGCTTTATTGGTCATTCCTGTAGGACGTACGGTGACCTACGGTGAATTAGCAGCTACCCTACAATCAAGCCCACGTGCCATAGGACAAGCTTGCAGAAACAATCCGATCGCGTTATTTATTCCCTGCCACCGAGTCGTCGGCAAAACTAATCAGGGTGGTTATATGGGGCGAATCGATTTATGTTATAAAACCAACTTACTTGCCCATGAAGCTACTGTTTAGGAGTGTTTGAAGATTGGGGAGAAGTTTTTTCGTCCCCCGTTGTAGATAACATTGCACTGATAACCTTTACTACAAAAAACTGAAATTTTCCGGCTGATTGATCAAACAGCGATGAAATCAGTGATATTTCCTTTTTTGGCACCAATTTCCGTAAAATGTCCTTTTCCCAAGGATAAGGTTCCATTTTTTGAATCCTTTCTACAAAAGTGACTAATGTTTCTACCACATCATCCGTCAATATAGTTTTATCCATTAAGAAGCTATACAAAGAGTTAATTAGTCCTAACCGTACTGACGTGAATTCTTCAGAATTTTGTAGCGTTATTAATTTTGTTAAATACTCTTTAATTAGAGACTGGCTATCCAGAATATAATTGATTTTGCTACGGATAAGTTGTGCTTCTTTTTTCACTTTAGAGGCAGAATTGTTTAACGCAATATATTTTTCCATCAACAAATTAGCATTTTTTGCCGAGTCAAACTCTACGTGCTCTCGTTGCATCCATTCCTTTACACCTTTAGCGTCCAAAAGTTTGTCTGTTTTATAAAAGTGAAGCAACTCATTTTCCTCAAAAACCATATACTGCATGACGGCATTACAAAATACGGTAGCATTGTAACCAACCTTTCCCGTAAATGGTGGCAATTGCTCATCAAGAAATACGTAGAGTAGTTCCACATGGGCAATATCAGTTGAGGACAAGCCATGCTGAACCAATTCAAAAATAACAAGTTGTAATATTGTATCTGCATCACCCTCGGATACAGAATAATGTTGAACCAGGGAATCTATCCATTGAAGTGCTTGTAAGTAATCATTTTGTCTTAATGCATTTAGATACCGTTCTGTCATTGGCATGACATCTCCCTATGCTCTAAAGAATTTCCTAACTTCGACGATACTACTAAAAAGATATCCGCGGAGCGGAACTATGAAAATCATGAGTATAGCCACAATATTGCTCATATTGCCACTAAGCAATACTTTTGCAAATTGCGATTTAACACGTTTTCGTTGGGAATGTGATCTTCCCGCTCGCACTAAGCCTTCTTCGTCTGCTTATTCTCTAGTTTACTGCGGTAACACTCGACTTTACATTAGCCAAGCCGAATATGAAGTCTTGGCCCGATATCAACGAGCCAATGTAAATATGGTATTAAAAATTAATGGTGAGTATATTGATAGTCCATGCATACCAGCAGACCGCTTTTTATCATTCCCTAATTAATAAAACTAACTAAGCTTGGAATTTTTTGGTTTTAAGTCTCTTTTAGAAGCATAAGCAAGCATCTTATCCAACATTTTTACGCTTAAAACACGTTTTAAAAATGCTATAAGATGAGCTGGCAAAGTTACGCGATATTTCGTTTTAGGTGAACGTGATTCAATAGCATGGACTATCTTGTTAATTACAGCATCCGTACCGCGAGTAAAAATAGATTGACTCTTATTTTGACGATAATCGCCTAGCATGATTTGGTATTCTTGATGGAAATGACTTTTTTCCTGATTAATCTTTTTTAAGGAGTGATCGATAATATTGTCTCTAAAACGACTTTCAATAGGACCAGGTTCAATAGTAATTACCTTGATTCCTGAGGATTGAAGCTCCAAACGTAAGGTGTCACTTAAACCCTCTACCGCATATTTAGAGGCACAATACGCCCCGGTAAAAGGCATACTAATCAAGCCTAAAATGGAACTGATATTAATAATTCGTCCATGACCTTGCTTACGCATCACTGGTATTGCCAAACGCGTCAAATCCATTAAACCAAAAACATTGGTTTCAAATTGCGAGCGCAACGCATCACGCGACACGTCCTCCAAGGCGCCAACCTGACCATAGCCGGCATTATTAATTAAAATATCAAGACGGCCTGAGGTTTTCTTTAGAATTTCATAAAAGGCGAGGGTAATCGAATGAGTATCATCAATGTTCATTTGAACCACTTCAAGACCTAAAGATTTTAACTTTTTTACATCCTCTTCTTTTCGGCAGGTCGCATACACATGATGGCCACGGTTTGATAATGCAATTGCTGTATCATACCCTATCCCACTTGAACAACCGGTAATTAAAATGATTTTAGATCGCATAACGTTACCATTTCTTTATAAGAATTCTCATATTAGCAATAGATGTTATTATACGCATCAATTGTAAAAATTTTTATTGACTATGAGTAAACACATCATTGAAATTGATGGCATTGTTGTCGAAATTTTAAGAAAACCTATCAAAAATCTACATTTGCGAGTCTATCCGCCCGATGGACAAGTTAAAGTGAGTGCCCCGATAAGATTTCGCCTTGATGAAATCCATCATGAATTAAAAACAAAAATGAATTGGATTCGTCAGCAACGACAACGTTTCCAAGCACGTCCCCATCAACCACAACCCACTTATCAAACAGGTGAGCAATTATCTTTCTTGGGAGAAATTTACACCTTAGTCAATATTGCACACAACGCTCGCCCCAAGATTCTTGTGGAAAATAATTTCATCCACTGTTATATCGAAGCAAATGCAACATTTGAAGACAAAGAAAAACTCATCCAGACCTGGCACAGGCAACAAATGAAAGTCTTACTCCCCAATTTAATTCGTAAATGGGAACCTGTTCTTGGTGTTACGGTAAATGATTGGGGTATAAAAACAATGAAAACCCGTTGGGGTTCGTGTAATATTCGCGCAAAGCGTATCTGGTTAAATTTACGTTTGATGATAAAACCTTTGGCGTGTCTTGAGTACGTGCTTGTTCATGAATTGGTTCATCTGTTAGAAACGAATCACAGCAAACGCTTTTACGCGTTAATGGATAAATTTTTACCGGATTGGCGACAACGACAAACATTATTGGAACAACATTAGTGAGTTATAAGTTTTTATGTCAATGAGCAATAGCCCTGTAAAATGCATTAATACAATCGAAGATAATATCTATCAATTTGGATTTCATATTATTGATGATTTCTTAGAGCCTTCTCATTTTCAGAGATTACGAGCCATGGCAGAGTCTTTTTATGAGGCAGGCCAATTCAGAAATGCAAAAGTAGGCCGTTTGCAAAGTGCTGTACGAAATGATTCCATAAGAACAGATGAAATCTGTTGGCTCGAGGAGAATCAAACAAATCCAGCAGTCGCCGCATACCTTGCGAAAATTAATGAGATTAAACTTACACTTAATCGCATGCTCTTTTTAGGTCTTGCGGATTTTGAGACGCATTTTGCCATTTATCAACCAGGCACATTTTACAAAAAGCATGTTGATCAGTTTAGCACCACTCAAGATAGACGTATCTCTTGTGTGTATTATTTGAATGATCATTGGGAATCAGCATTTTCCGGAGAGTTAATGCTTTATGATAAGCATGATAACCGTCTTGCAAATATTCTACCTTTTGGCAATCGTTTCGTCTGTTTTAGCAGCGACTTACCTCATGAAGTTTGTGAAACAAAAAAAATACGCTACAGTCTCACTGGCTGGATAAAAACTAGAGGCACACGTTAAAGCCTTAGGATATTAAGGAAGATCAATATCCTTACTACTTGTCCCAAAATGTGTTTCCATAAACTCATCTAACTTTGATGCAACCTTGCTTGAAGTAATCTGAAAGGATTTGCCAAACAACGAATGCTTCTTCCCTAGAGTAGTTCCTTCCTGATATTTATTGGAGGTTCGTATTACTTCTTCTATCGCTAGTTTTAATGAAGCCATGCCATCCTCAATATCCATCTTTCCCGCAATTAATTGATCTTGAATTCTTACGATTTCATTTCTTAAATCGCTTATAGCCCCAGTTTTCTCTACGTGCGCAAAACCTTTAAATTTTTTTAGTTTTTTATGGGGGGCACCCTCTTGAGACAGCTCACCAGTAAGAAATGATGTCCACTTTGAAGGGAAAGCTTTATATAGAGCCTCAACAATTTGGGTAAATTCTGCCACATTGTCGGCAATCCTTGATGAATTAAGTCGACCTTCTTTAACGTTTGGTACCACCTGTGTCGGCATTTCTTTGCTTTTGTATTTAATATTAGGAGATGATGGTGTTCTTTCTAGCGTAGGTTTTTTGGCAACTCCGGGCCCAGATACCAGTTCACTCTCAAAAAAATTCAATCTTTTCCATGTTCTTACCGGTTTGACATCGGGTGTAAACTCGCTCTCTTGTTCCCGCTCTCTCTTGCGAAGAGGGTCAGCTTTTTGAGCTTGTTTGATTGTTACCTGGACCTTTCTAATCTCCTCAGCCTCTTGATACCAGTTTTTTCTTAGCTGAGTTTCTTGCTCTTGACTTAGATTATTTTGTTCTTTAACAGGTTTAGCTCCAACAACAGTACCAATAATACTGTATTCTGTTTCACCTAAAAAATTAGCAATAGGATGCACCAAATCATCTCTCCGAAAGACCCCTTTCATCACAGTACCTTTTTCTTCTGCAAATGCAGCTGCTACTTTATAAAATGGAGTCCAGGAGATATAAGAGCTATCAGTACCCCCGTCCACGTGTACCTCAACACCTTTTGTCGTGTCTAAGGGTTTCTTAGAGCCAATAACTGCATTTTTAGGATCTGTTTGTTCTGCATAAGGCCCACTATGTGGCTTAATGCCGCGATAAAGGACAATGACATCATTTTCATCCTCTGAATGATCTGCACGTATAATACGATTGCCCGTTTCTACGAAGTTGCCAAGGTTACTTTCACTTTTGGAGCGCTTATGTCTAGCCATATCTACACCCACTTACAAAAGTTTAACTCAAGTGAAAATCACTTGAGTCTTTATTTTAGTGTAGATTAGTTTTTAATATTTCCACTAAGACTAATTTTAATGCTAATGGATTATTAAATAGATCCTGTCAAATTGCCCAATTTATCGGTTAATTTCACATTCTCAGAATAATCAACAGGACAATCAATCAAAACGAGTTCATTGCTTGCTAGTGATGATTGCAGTGTCGGTAACAAATCTTCAGCTGAGGTTATGGTATGAGCCTTAATCCCAAAACTTTCTGCATATTTTACAAAGTCAGGATTGGTAAAGGTGACGTGTGCTGAATGTCCAAACTCCAGATCCTGCTTCCATTGAATAAGTCCATACGCATCATCGCGCCAAATTAAAATGACAAAAGGAATTTTTTCACGCTTGGCGGTTTCAATTTCTTGAGAGTTCATCAAAAACGAACCATCTCCCATCACAGCCACTACTTTTCTATCCGGATGGACCAGTTTTGCCGCCATAGCTCCAGGCAAGGTGAAGCCCATTGTGGCTAAACTGTTTGAGATAATACAGGTATTTGGTTGATAACAAGGATAAAGACGTGCCATCCACATTTTCAATGCTCCCGTATCACAAAGAGCAATATCAGACTCGCCCATCGCCTTGCGCAAATCGGCTATAATTCGCTGGGGTTTTAGTGGAAATGAGTTATCGTGTTCATGCTCAGTGATTTCCTGCTGCAACATAGCCCGTAGGGAATGTGTTTCCTTCGCACTGTAATCCTGCGGTTTAATTTCTTTTGCCAAAACATCCAAAGCAGCGGTGATGCTTCCCTCAATACCTACGGCCAATGAATAATGACTATCGACCTCTGCAACAATACCATGAATGTGGACAATTTTTTTATCCCCTGCAGGATTCCAGGATTTAGGTGAATATTCCACCAAATCATAGCCAACAGTGATGACCACATCAGCCTCATCGAAGCCGAAGTTACTGTAATCATGCCTCATAAATCCAATCGTACCAATTGCTAAAGGATTATCGGCAGGAACAACACCCTTGGCCATAAATGTTGTCGCCACGGGAATTTTGGTACGCTCGACAAAACGTGTTAATGCCTCTTCGGCGTGATGACGATAAACACCAGCACCAGCAAGAATAATGGCCTTTTTCGCCTCGTTGATAACAATAGCTGCTTTTTTAATTTGGTCCAAATTAGGCATGGTTTGCTTAGGCCATTGTGGCTTTAAGGGCAAACTGAATGTACTTTGTTTGGCAACATCTTCTGGAAGAATTAATGCCACAGCCCCACTTCGTTCTGACTGAGCTAACTTGAATGCTTTACGCACTAATTCAGGTGCCACCGAAGGCAAGGAAATCATTGCATTCCATTTTGTCACGGGTGCAAACAGCTTATTCAAATCTATAATCTGATGCGATTCCTTATTTAAACGATCCAAAGACGCTTGTGCCGCAATCGCGACTAGCGGAGAGCTATCTAAATTAGCATCGGCGGTGCCTAACAAAAGATTAATTGCTCCAGGACCTAGAGTGGCCAGGCAAACTCCTGGCTTTCCCGTTAATCGTCCATAAATATCCGCCATAAAAGAAGCTGCCTGTTCATGACGAGTTAAAATGAAACGAATTTTTTTTGAACTGGAAAGCGCTTCAACAAAATCGATATTCTCCTCACCCGGCAAGCCAAAAATATATTCAACGCCTTCCTCTTCTAAACATTTCACAATAAGTTCAGCGACCTTAGTCGTATTTTGCGTTTTCATATTGTCATTCCTTGTGATGGCATCACCTTGATGCTTTAATAGCCCTTTTTAAAATTTTAGATGCTGTGCCCACTTTTACAACTCAACAATTGTTTTTTCAACTATCTAATTGCCCAAACCCGACCAACTTAACCAAACATTTGATCGACTTGTTGAACTTTAATTCCAATTGCTGTTAAATGAACTAAGGAGTACTAATAGGAGCGCACGGATGGCGATCAGTGAGACATTCCTTAGGTTATTTAAAACACTCACGGAGCAATACCAAGTCAATTGAACGGGTAGCTATATGAAATGGGGAAAGGATACCCATTATGAAGTAGTCCGAGACACGCTTTCCGTGTTGTATCTAGTTATCCTCCATAATCAAGAAGCCTTTAACGATCGCAGTATTATTAATTACCTCGTTCCCACAGCATTAATTTTAATCGCGTCTGATTCAACATTTACTACCTGTATTTCCACATTGCTCATTAATTATGAAAAAAGCATACAACCTACTAGTAACCTACAGATTCCCAGTCTGCATATTCAAATTGAGCCTGAAAAAAATAAACCGCTTAGCCTGATGCGTGAATTACAAAACGTCTTGGAATTGTTGCAAACAACTCATGAAAAACAAACAAAGGTATTAACCACCGTTAATAAAGAATTGCATATAGAAATTGAGCGCTTGCAACAAGAAAACGTACAACTTAAAAAGCAACTTAACGATCAAACTGAGCTGCAAAAACAAGTTGAACAACTGAAAAAAGCACAATCCTTACTCTCTGAATTAACTGTATTAACCTCAACAATGAATACAATCACACCACGTCAAGAAGTGCCCGTTTCAAAATTGGAAATTGAAAAACCCACTATCACTCCACCACCTATTTCTGCCCCCCCCACCACGCCCATCGTCGATAAAACGCAAGAAAAAACTCAATTACCCCCTCCTCTCCCATCTGTACAATCCAGAGAAAAACCTAAATCAGATCAATTACTAAGCTCACCTAATTTCTTCTCCGAACTACAAGCAGAAATTGCAAAAAGAGCTAAGACAACCAAAAAAGAACAAGGCACATCTGAAAAAAAAAATTTAGCCATACCGAGTCGCCAGCAGTAAATTGGGTTTATGACCCTAAAGTATTAGCTCGTGTTAAATTAATTAGACAGAGTACTGCGCCAGATGAGGAAGAAAATGATAAGAATGAAGATTATTTATGGCAGTGATTTCTCGTGTATAATCTAGATTTTTCTGCAAATAAACCTTATGCACGCCCTGGAAATCAAGCAATTACGAAAAACTTATACCAATGGTGTCGAAGCCCTTAAGGGTATTGATTTGACTGTAGAAAATGGTGATTTCTTTGCTCTGCTAGGAGCAAATGGTGCAGGAAAATCAACCACTATAGGTTTAATTACTACTCTACTGACAAAAACATCGGGCAGTATTCGTATTCAAGGTTATGATCTTGATACACAACGAGAAGCAGCTAAATCTTGTTTAGGATTAGTACCACAAGAGTTTAACTTAAATATCTTTGAAACCTGCGAACAAATTCTCATAAACCAGGCGGGATTTTATGGGATTAGCCGACAACTGGCAATTCCTCGAACAGAGTCACTTTTACAGCAATTAGGTCTATGGGAAAAGCGCCATTCTATTGTGCGTCATTTATCTGGAGGCATGAAACGTCGTTTAATGATTGCGCGCGCGTTGATTCATCAACCTAAAGTTTTGATTCTCGATGAGCCCACAGCTGGAGTTGACATAGAAATTCGTCGTAGCATGTGGGATTTTTTAACTCGTACCAACGAAGAAGGTACAACCATTGTTTTAACAACGCATTACCTTGAGGAAGCCGAACAACTTTGCAAACATATTGCCATCATTGATCAAGGGCAAATTATTGAAAACACTTCAATGAAAACCTTGCTAAAATCCCTTAATCATCAGACTTTTATTTTTAATACCCTAAAACCCATTCAAGAGCTTCCACAGATGGAACCTTTTGTTGTCACCTTAATAGACAACAATACTTTTGAGTTGCGAGTTGATAATCGATGGTCACTCAATGATGTTTTTGCTGAACTCACCAAGCACGGTCTTGGTATTCAAAGTATGCGTAACAAAACGAACCGTTTGGAAGAACTTTTTCTGGATCTTATTAACCATGGCCATTAAAAAACAATCTATTGCCCTTTATACCCTCGTAAGACGCGAGTTGATAAGGATGTTTCGCATTGCCAGTCAGGTATTTTTGCCTCCTGTAATTACTACAGCCCTCTATTTTTTAATTTTTGGCAGTTTGATTGGTGAGCGCATAGGCCCCATACAAGGGGTTAGCTACCCCCAGTTTATTGCGCCTGGACTCATTATGATGTCTGTCATTACCAATGCTTATAGTAACGTTTCTACTTCATTGTTTAGCGTGCGTTTTCAAAAAAGTATTGAGGAAATGCTGGTTAGTCCCATGCATGATAGTCTCTTATTGCTGGGTTATGTCTTAGGTGGCGTCTTAAGAGGTTTGATTGTAGCTATTCTTGTTTTTATTGTGTCTTGTTTTTTCTTAACCATAGATTTCACTAACCTTCTGTTGAGTATCGTTGTTGTATTATTAGTGTCCGCTTTATTCTCTCTAGCAGGTTTTACTAACGCTATGGTTGCTCGTAATTTTGACGACGTAATGATTATTCCGACTTTCGTTCTTGCTCCCTTGACTTATTTGGGAGGCGTCTTTTACGCGACAGACATGCTATCACCCTTCTGGCGCGCTGTTTCACATCTTAATCCCATTCTTTATATGGTCAATGCACTTCGCTACGCAATGATTGGACAGCAAGAAGTAAATATCTTGACCGCTATGATCATTATTTGCATAATGGTTGTTCTGCTGACTGCATTAAATATGGTTTTATTAAAAAAAGGAGTCGGCTTACGTGATTAGTGGTTGAGGTTGTTATGATTTCTGAGTTGCTCGATATTTATAGTATTAAACTACAGCGTTATTTCCAGCAAGAAGAAGATGAAGCAACGAGGGTTTATATAAAAAATCTACTTAAAGAACTGAAAACAACTACCTCAATTTCTGCTCTTTCCGAGACTCTGGCTACTTTTTTGAAAAGTGACCATGTTACAAATTCACAACTTGCTAAAGATATTAAGGACTGGATAAATTATTTGGACGAGTTGCAAACTTTGGAAATATCGGTCTTAGAAAAATTACCCAAGTTGAATTTTGTAGGCAATACTCAACCATTAAAAAACATATTGCAGCAAATTGTTTCCCGGGAAGATTATCTATTTCACTGCCGAGCTAAAAGTTTATTGGTTTATCTAAGCAATAATGCGTTGCAAGCAACCCTGAATTATCTCGCTGATTTATCCCCTAATGACTCCGCTGCCACCTCCATTGCTGCTATGGGGGCATTTAAACAAGCAAATTTTTTTAGTAAGGAGCATGCAGATTGCGTGCAACTCCTTACTAAAAACTCAGTCAATTTTATCGAACAGAATAAAGAGCAAACCCTGGCTAATGATATATTGCAAACTGCTTTATTCATTTACCAGGATATAAATCGCGAAGCAAAATTACAACAAACGTCGCATGATGCTGAACCATCTCGCGGTTGCATTATGATTTAATATTAAAATTGTAATTTCTCTCACCTATGGTATTGTTGCATAGGTATTCAGAACATAGCTCAGGGAGTTCTACGATGACTAAATTTATTCCTCTTTTTTTACTATTGGTTAGTCAGCTTAGCTTTGCTGAGACTTGCGAAACCAAACGTGAATTAATCATTGAAAATAACGAAACCAAAGTTTGGAAAACTACCATTTGTCCACAGCAACAACTACCTTTTCATACCCACGATTTTGCAAGAATTGTCATCCCTGAGGAGGCAGGCAGCTTAAAAGTGACTTATGCATCAGGCCGAGAAACAGTGATTAATTTCGAAAAACAAATTCCTGTTTTTTTAAGCAAAGCCCAAGGACAGGAATCACATCAAGATTTAAATACCGGTACACTCCCTTTACATGTGACCGTCATTGAGCTACGAAATAAAAATTAATAATCAACGGCCTTTTGCATCCGTACCGCGTAAAGTCATCACTGTGCTGGTTGCTTGCGCCACTAATTTCCCATCGCTACGTAGCAAGTCACAGTGATATCGACTAACTGTTTTTTCTAAATTAATAGGTTTGGCAATGGCCAAAAGTTTCTCTTTCCAAATCGGGCGAAAAAAACTGTTTTGCAAATCGAGTGTCGTGAAACTTTCGTTGGCATCCAATGTAGTTGCATGCGCAGTACCAATGGATACATCGGCGATGTCACAAACAACTCCACCGTGAATAGTCACCATTGGATTTGCATGAAGTGCAGGATCTGCATACAATTCAATCGTTGCCTGACCTAACTCCACTGCAATTAATTTAAAACCTAACTTTTTTGCAATGGGAGGTGGGTAATCAAATCTTGACCCCGCAGGCGCTTTGCCTTGCTCCACTATCTGTTGCAACTCGGCAAGATTTTTTGTCATCAATTCTTTCCTTAAACGCAAATCGCTTTGTTTATCTTCTCGCATTTGTGTTATTTTGTCTTTGGTGGCGAGTAATCATTGTTGAAATAAATCACATTAATTATAATTTGCCTATTTTCAAACAAAGATTAATGTGAATATTGCAACGAACATTTCGGCCATTTATGTTGTAAAACCAGCGTTTCTCAATGAATTCCGTGAAGAGATCGGTGAAATTTCAGAGATAATAGAAGACTTGGTTTTTTCACCCCATAAAAATCCCAACGTATGCTTTGCTCAAGATATTTGGTTAGAGCCTCAGCTTGTAAAATTCCAATCCATTTCAGAGGCAGTAAGAATTCTGCGACAGGCAGGAAAATTCTGGTACCTTCATCCAATTTCACAGATAAGGCGCTCACGACTAATTGAAGAGCAATTGCGCAAATGCCCTCCACTTGAGCGCCATTTTCCAATCACTGAAATTCCTCCAATAGGCTGTTTTAGTCTTTTGGATCAACACACTCTTGTTTATAGCGCTAAACGTTTGAAACAATGGCCACAGGGGAAATGTTTTTTTATTGAAGACAAAGTGAATCCACCAAACCGCGCCTATTTAAAACTCTGGGAAGCTCTAACGCTTCTTCAGAAATATCCTCAACCGGGTGAGGCAGCTTTGGATTTAGGCGCCTCCCCTGGTGGTTGGACATATGTGATGCAATCGTTAGGAGCGAAGGTTACCGCAGTGGATAAAGCCCCTTTACATGCGCATATTGCCAAGCTTCCTGGAGTTAGTTTTTTACAACAAAGTGCCTTTGCCCTCGAGCCTCTTCATTTAGAAACAACCTATGACTGGGTCTTATCCGATGTTGCCTGTTATCCAGAACGCGCGTTTAGCCTTATTAATAAATGGATAGAGTCTCGTAAAGCAAAACAACTTATTTTTACGATTAAGTTGCAGGGCAAAAAGGATTTAGAATCGATAGAACCATTTCAAGCAATACCTGACGCTTATATAACTAACTTATTCTATAACAAACATGAGGCGACTTTTTTCTATCCAGCCCCCTCTTTTTTACCACGCTAAGGACTGCATATGGCGACTATAAAAACCAGTTTAAGTGACCAGGAAAAGCAATGGTTAATCGCCCAGCGCGTAACAAGACTTACCGATAATCAGGAGGTATTAATCTATCCAATGGGGGCAGAAAGCTATCTATCAACGGTATTACGCAAACCCTCTAAGGGACACTATGCGCTTAAAACCGATATTGAAGGCAAAAATATTTTGGTCATTCCAGGTTATGGCAACAGTTGTTTTTTGTTGGCAGAGGCTGGAGCGAATTCGGTGATTGTCTATGATAAAGACCCTGTTACTATTGCCTGGATGAAGGCGTTTAAAAAATACTATCATTATCGAGAGTTCAATGCAGAGGGCAAACCTTACCCGTCGATTGGCGAGTTAATGGCAGCACTTACCTGCTGGTACCCTCCTCTTTTACGCTTACCCATCAGACGCCGAAGTAATCTAATATCTTGGGTAATTTATCCCAAACAACTGCGTCGCTCTTACCTTTTTTACATGTTGAAACTTGTTCAACAAGCGATGAATACAACAACCCAAGATGATTTTGAATGCGAGAAAAATATTCAATTCTTTACAGGAGAAATTGAACATCTTACTACTTCTGCGGAAAAATTATTCTTTGACACTGCTTTCGTGCCCTATCTTTTGGGTGTTCGCAATGGGCTCGAAAAGAAAAAAGACGTTGTGCAATTTATGCAGCAGTTATTTAAGCTAGTTCCCAAAGGCCATATTTTAGTTAGCCCTTCAAGAGATATCAAAGAATTTTACTTCATTGGAAAGCGTTATTTTGTGACCACCGGCTATGAAACTATTCATGCGATCCCTGAGCTATATCCCCATGCTATTGCTGAAGAGGATTGGTTTCGAAATCAAGGCCTTACCGTTTTTAGTGCCAATAAAACTTAATTTGAAGACGTTATCTTCTCTGACTCGCATCAATTCAGTAATATAAAGTCATCGCCTATGCATGTATCGGAATTTCTTTATGATTATCTCTTCAGCATTTGATTATCGAGCCGCAGCCAAACGCAAACTTCCACGATTTTTATTTGATTATATTGATGGAGGCGCCTATGCGGAGCAAACATTACAAGCTAATTCAGCCGATCTCTCTCAAGTGATTCTAAAACAGCGTGTTTTAAAAAATGTGGCCGATTTAAGTCTTGAAACTGAATTATTTGGACAAAAACAAGCGATGCCCATCATTCTTGGCCCCGTTGGTATTACAGGAATGTATGCGCGTCGCGGAGAAGTTCAAACTGCTAAAGCAGCAGCGAACAAGCAGATTCCGTTTACCCTCTCCACCGTCTCTGTATGCTCTTTAGAAGAAGTCGCTCGACAAAGCCCTCAACCTATCTGGTTTCAACTTTATGTGCTCAAAGATCGCGGTTTCATGAAAAATGTTTTGGAAAGAGCACAAGATGTTGGCATAAAAAATCTTGTATTTACTGTGGATATGCCCATGTCCGGCGCACGATATCGTGATAAACATTCAGGGATGTCAGGTTCTTTTGTCATACCTAAACGTCTTCTCCAAGCCATGACAAAACCTTCATGGGCTTTAAAAGTAGGCCTTGCAGGACGGCCTCATACCCTTGGAAATATTTCAAAATATTTCAATAGAACAGTAGGCCTGGAAAATTATGTCGAATGGCTGAAGCAAAATTTCGATCCTTCCGTCAGTTGGGCAGATTTGGAATGGATACGTAATTTTTGGCAAGGCAAGATAATCGTTAAAGGAATACTCGATCCAGAGGATGCTAAAGAGGCGGTTAAATTCGGTGCCGATGGCATTGTGGTTTCTAATCATGGTGGACGACAATTAGATGGAGTATTGTCAACTGTCAAAGCCCTGCCAGAAATAGTCGAAGCGGTTGGAAGTAAAACCACTGTTGTTGTCGATTCAGGAATACGCTCTGGTCTTGATGTGGTACGCATGTTAGCTCTGGGAGCCAACGCAGTAATGCTCGGACGCGCGTGGGTTTATGCTTTGGCAGCAGCGGGTCAAGCAGGTGTAGAAAATCTACTAACTATTTTTGCAGAGGAAATGCGCATTGCCCTGGCTTTAACAGGAGTCACCTCAATGTCACAAATTAATCGGTCTAATCTTGTTGAGAGCTTTATACACAAGTAATTAGCTCCAACCGAAAGCCTTTTTTCGTTTGGGAAATAAAAAATAACTTATTTGCATTTAATTTGGATTAAAAAGTATCATTATTTATTAAAATTAGCAATAATGCCTTAAATAATTTCAAAGTATTTAAAAAGAGGCTATCAATGAAACTATTTGACTCCATCTTACTATTGCATATTTATGACTATCAAAAACCTGTTGGAGCCACTTGTCCTCTCGAGTTGCTAAAAAAAGGGGCTAATCCATTATTATTATCAACCTGTATGCGGCATTTCTATCTCTTTTCATCAGAGCAGCTTGGTGAGAATAAATCACTCCCCGAAGTAATAATGAATACCATACATACTCCTACTGCCCATCAAAAAATCCCTCTTTGTGAATTATTTCGCGGAAGAAAAGCGTATGAAATACTGCTTTTTTGGAGCATCGCTGGTTTAAATCCTAAGAAACCTTTTGATGATGAACGTATTCTTGGAGATTTACGCAAAATATGCACTGGCTATGAAAAGACACCCTCCCCAATTAAGCAAGAAGCCTGGAGGTATAATAAAAAAATTATGTTAGGTTTACTTACCGATGCCAAACATTTGTTAGAGCTGACCAAACAATTGAGCGGAATCCCTCTTCAAGATAGAAAATCACTTTTAATAACGGCTTGCACAAATTGCGCGTGGGCTCGCGATAATGGATTTATGCCTTTCCTATCATTTAGCGACTATGACATTTTTCTCGATCGCAACAAAATGATTGCTCATTTGACCGAACTACTGGAGGGTAGAAAAGAAAAAGCCCATGAAAAATTGCGTGAGCTTGCGGAGGAACAAGTCGTTCTAAGTTTCCTTTTCTCCCAGGATCCAGTTAAACTAGCTCTAGAAAAAGATCTAGCTCTCATTGCCGAATTAAAAGCAATTCTTGAAGAAGAATCTCTGCTTGCACAATCCATTTCAGCATTGGGTATTTAAGGGTGCGATTTTTAATAAATCGATTAATATGCATTCCTTACTTTAAAGCATTAAATATCAGACATGTTATGAAGAGATTAACTAACAAAGTGATTTTGATTACAGGTGGAGCTTCAGGCATCGGAGAAGCTGCTTGCCATCTTCTCGCCCAGGAAAATGCAGATGTGGCTTACGCCATTGCCTACCTTGCCTCTGATGAATCACGCTTTATGACAGCGAGTGAACTTGTTATTGATGGTGGTTTATCTGGAGGACAACTTATAGCCAGCATTTAACTAATTCATCCCTGTTGAGGAATTAATCATGCATTCGAGCGAAAGCTTATCCTTAGATAATCCTTTCTGGCAATTCTCTTTAAAAGTTTATCAGCAAACATCCGTTAAAGAATGTTGTTTGCTGCTACAAAATAGCCAAGGCGCTAATGTGAATTTATTGCTATTTTGCTGCTGGTTGTCTTTCTTTGTAGACCCCATTAGTCATGAAGAGTTTAAACAAGCGTGTGACTCAATTGGTGTATGGCATCAACAAATCACAACAACGCTTCGCCAGGCTCGGCAACATGCCAAAACATTCAGTAATAATGTCTGGGTTAGGAGTTTCTATAATCAACTATTAACTCAGGAAATTAATTCAGAGGCTTATCAGCAAGACATGCTCTATTCGCATTTTTCGAATCGACCGTTAGTCTTTAAAAAAGACGAGACGCTTGCCTTACGGTATCTTTCCTGGCTTTTTGAAGATATGGGGGTTGTGGTTGATAAAAAGCTTAATTTGCAACTCAAAAATTTTATTGACCTTATTCTTAATACTTTTACTAGTTACTAAGGCATTTTCAAATAAGGGAAATCTTCCTGTATCAACTGTAATACATTCTCCACATAGGGTGGACTTTTGATAATTAGCACCACGGTATCATCACCAGCGATAGTCCCTAAAACTCCTGATGTATTTTCTTGTTGCAGCGAAAAGGAGACATATTTTTTATCGATAAATGACGCAAGGCTGCTCGCGCTGCCGGGATGCGTGTGTAGAACGATAAGGCCAAAATCCGAAACTTGCAGATTCAGTATTAAAGGCAAGGTAGGGCTGTTGAAATCAACCACCCGATAGATACCTGCCACTTTTGCTATTTTCAATTTTTTTAATCGACGGGATAAGGTGGCTTGCGGAATATCGTAGCCTCTTTCTTTAAGACTATTTTGCAAGTCGATTTGCTCAGGAATTTCCTGGCTATGCACAATACTCAAAATATGCCCGTCAAGCGCATTATCATACGACATGCTTACTCCAAAAATGAATCCAGAATCAATTTTAAGAAATTATATGCATTAGTTGTTGACATAACAAGGTTAATTTCTATATAGTCGAAAAATGCATAAATTTTGGATACAAAATCAATGAAACCCTTATTATCGCTCCTGACAATCCTTTTTTGTTTAACTATTATCGCTTGTGGCAATGACAAACCACGTCATTCCATTCATTTTGCCGTATCCGCTGAATATCCACCTTTTGAATACCAAGAGCATGGGAAGCTTAAAGGATTTGATATTGATTTGGCGAAACTTATTGCAAAGCATCTTGGAAAAAACGTTGTTTTTGACAATATGCAATTTAGTACAATTCTCCCCGCACTATCTTCAGGCCAAGTCGATGCGGCTATTTCTACCATTACGATTACTCCAGAGCGTCAGCAAAATTTTGATTTCACTGCTCCCTATTATTTTGAAACGATGGCGACTGTTTTTAGGAAAGATAATCCAATACAGTCCCAAGATGCTTTAAGGGGAAAAATAATCGCCTGTCAACTTGGCAGTACCATGGAAATTTGGCTAAAGAAGCATTTTCCTCATTCCTTCATTGTTGCAATGGATAATAATAATCAAGCAATAGAAGCACTGAAATCAGGCCATACCGATGTAGTATTAATGGATGGCCCCCAGGGCGCTATCTTTAGTCAAAAAAATCCATCTCTAAGCTATACCATTATTGCAAAATCTGAGGATGGCTATGGGATTGCTCTGCCCAAAAACTCTTTACTCAAAGCCAAAATCAACCGCATCCTAAATGCCCTTAAGGCCAATGGCGATATTGAAAAACTTCAGAAGAAATGGTTAGAGGGTGCAAAATGAACGAATTATCTAGCATGGCTCTTTTGATTGCCCAAGGCATCATTCTTACTCTTGAACTGTTGGCTGGTGGTCTTATTATCGGCCTTATCATTGGAGTAGCATTCGCAATATTGCGTCATCAGCACTTTGCAAAACCATTGATTAATCGCTTTATTTCCTTAACGCGAGGCACGCCGTTAATTCTACAACTAAGTTTTGTCTACTTCGCGCTCCCCGCCTTACTTGGTTTTCGAGCCAATGTTGTTGTCGCAGGCATGTTAACCTTTGGCCTTAATAGTTCGGCTTATATTGCAGAAATTTTACGCTCGGGAATTGAGAGTATTCCCAAAGGACAGTTTGAAGCCGCGAAAACCTTACAAATTCCCAATTTTTATTTGTGGAAAGACATCATTTTACCGCAAGTGATTAAAATTATTTGGCCCGCATTAATTAACGAAATGATAGCCCTTCTTAAAGAAACCGCCTTGATCTCTACCATTGGTGGCATGGATTTAATGCGACAAGCCCAGTCGATTGCGGCAGAGCAATTTACCTATTTTCTACCGCTTTGTATTGCAGGAGGTTATTACTACGGTCTCGTATTATTGATTGAATACTTCGGTAAAAAATTCGAACAGGAGGCAGTATATGCTTCATCTTAAAAATATCTACAAAACATTTGGTTCGTTAGTTATTTTGCAAAACATTAATCTGAGTATCGAGTCCTCGGAAGTGATTGGTCTAGCCGGCCCCTCAGGAAGTGGTAAATCAACATTATTAAGATGCATTCAAAAACTGGATAGTCTTGATGCAGGAAATATTGATTTTAAAGGAATTAGTGGTTTTATGTTTCAAGATTTTCAACTTTTTCCACACATGACGGTCTTAGAAAATTTAATTTATGCACCTTCAATAAACGATAAAACCCAATCACATGAACTTCGGGCACAACATTTATTAAATCACTTAGGAATCAGTGCCAAAGCGACTTCATTTCCACATCAATTATCGGGTGGACAGAAACAACGTGTCGCTTTAGCACGGTGTTTGATGATTAAGCCCTCCCTTTTACTCTGTGATGAACCCACCTCTGGGCTTGATCCTGCTGCAATTGATGAAGTCATTTCATTATTAAATTCAATCAAAACGCTAGGCGTTACAATGATCATTGCTTCTCACGACTTAGATTTCCTGGCTAAAATGAGTGATCGTCTACTCATTTTAAAACAAGGACAACTTGTCGCGGATGTAAAACCTAAGACACTTACTAATCCTGCACAAGCATTAAAACATTATTATCAGGAGGCTTCTTAATTATGACGACTGCAACCACCAAAATTGTCCTGGCTTACTCTGGCGGTCTAGACACGTCCGTGATGATTCCCTGGCTTAAAGAAAATTATCAACAGGCAGAAATCATTGCTTTGATTTGTGACGTGGGGCAACAAGAAGACCTGGAAGCAATTAAGAAAAAGGCCATCGCTAGCGGTGCGTCCAAGGCGTATCTTGTCAATGTACAGGAAGAATTTGTTACTCAATATTTATGGAAATTAGTTAAAGCTGGTGCTCTCTACGAAAATCAATACGTACTAGGTACAATTTCCAGACCACTTATTGCGCAAAAATTAGTAGAAATTGCACTCAAGGAAAATGCAAACGCCGTAGCCCATGGAGCAACTGGAAAAGGCAATGATCAGGTTCGCTTTGAATACACCATCAAAGCCTTGGCTCCTCAGCTTAAAATCATAGCGCCTTGGCGAATTTGGAGTATTAAATCTCGACAAGAAGCCATTGAATATGCGCAAGAACATGGCATAGAGGTACCCGTGACCCCTAAAGCGCCTTATTCACGGGATCACAATCTTTGGTATATTTCGCATGAAGGTGGTGTTCTGGAAGACCCTGGCCAGAGTCGCCCGGATGATTTGTTGTTAATGACAACTCCCATAGAAAAAACCCCCAATATCGCCGAAGAAATTAGTGTTTTCTTCGAAAAAGGAATTCCGACAGCCCTCAATGGAGTGAACTTACCCCCGGTTGAGTTACTCAAGGCACTCAATGAAAAAGCCGGGATTCATGGCATTGGTGTCTGTGATATTGTTGAAAATCGTTTGGTGGGTATGAAAATACGAGGAATCTATGAAGCTCCTGGCGCTGCTGTGCTTTATAAAGCGCATCAAATGCTGGAAAGTTTATGTCTAGATCGTCATTTACTACAACTTAAACAAGCACTGCAACATCACTATGCCAATTTAGTTTATGAAGGTCGTTGGTTTTCGCAGACAAAGGAAGCACTTGATGCGTTTATCGATATCACGCAAAAATATCTGACAGGAAGAGTTCAATTAAAATTATATAAAGGTAACTTAATTCCTTGGGGCATGAGTTCTCCATTTAGCCTGCACGATCCTGCCCTGGCTACTTTTGAAGCGGATACCGTGTATAACCAAAAAGATGCGGAGGGATTTATTAATTTATTTTCATTATCCGCTAAAGTGTATGGCATGGTTCATCATGGAGATAAGCATGACTAATAAAACCTGGGGTGGGCGATTTAAAAAACCTTTGTCTCCAGATGTTATGGAGTTTAATGCCTCTCTTCGCTTTGATTATATTCTTTACCCCTACGATATTGCAGGGAGTAAGGTCCATGCCCAGATGTTAGCACGACAAGGTTTACTCAGTCAGGAGGAAGTACAAGCCATTGAACATGGGCTCAGTGAAATTGAATTGGAACTTCAGCAAGGCAAACATGTTCTTGATGAAACTTGCGAAGACATTCACATGTTTATCGAACAATTGCTCATCGCAAAAATTGGCGAAACGGGAAAAAAATTACATACGGGCAGAAGCCGTAACGATCAGGTAGCACTCGATCTTAGACTTTATGCACGCAATGCCGGAGATGAGGTCAGTACATTATTGCAGAAATTGACGTGCTGCTTGCAAGAGCTTGCTCATAAACATGAACACGATAAGATGCCTGGCTACACCCATTTGCAACAAGCTCAACCTATTCATTTAAGCTGGTTTTTTAATGCCTACTTTAACATGTTTCAACGTGATATCAGTCGCCTGGACGATTGGTACGAACGTATGAATTTTTCTCCCTTAGGTGCTGGAGCCTTGGCAGGAAGCACGCTTCCTCTTGACAGACATTGGGTAGCAAAAACACTTCACTTCAAAGGGATTGTTGAAAATACCTTGGATGCAGTAAGCGACAGAGATTTTGTGATTGAGTTTTGCAGTGTCGCTTCCATCATCATGATGCATTTATCGCGCTTGTGTGAAGATCTAATTTTATGGGCAACCCAGGAGTTTAATTTTTTAACGCTCGATGATGCCTATGCGACTGGTTCATCTCTCATGCCCAATAAAAAAAATCCTGATGTCTTAGAGCTTATTCGTGGCAAAACAGGACGAATATTTGGTCATCTCATGGGGATTTTAACAGTGATGAAGGCCTTACCCTTAGCCTATAACAAAGATATGCAGGAAGATAAGGAGACCCTTTTTGATTCTGTTAATACATTAATCGCTTGTTTGCAATTAATGACACCATTTCTCAACAGCATTCGTTTCAATACAGAATTAATGAATGAAAAAGCAAAGGCTGGTTATTTAGATGCCACTTATGTTTTGGAATCTCTAGTGCTTCAAGGAAAACCGTTCAGAGAAGCTCACCATCAAGTGGGTCAATGGATCAGTGAAGCAATGGAGAAAAACTGCTCACTTAGCGAGTTGCTAAAATTTAAGCAACCTCGTGATTAATAGTTGATCCGGTGAAGGTCCCATGAAGTTGTTGCATCAGTACAAACAGAGCGAAGTTTTTTAACAGAGTATGGCTTGAGATTACTGCCCTTCTACTGGATTATCCTTCCTAAGTGCGTTAATTTAAAAGTATTTTGTTATCGAATAGAGATTGGAATGATAATCGCTTATCTAGATGATCAAATTATACAGGCCCATGAAATTACCAAAGAAAATATCGCCTTGGTCGATCGAGCGATATGGTTAGATTTGGTGTCTCCAACCCATGAAGAAGAGCAAATTGTTGAAGATAAGCTGGGATTGAACATTCCAACACGAGAAGAGATGCTGGAAATTGAACTTTCCAGTCGACTTTATAAAAATAAAGATGCTCTTTTTATGACGGCCAATATGATTGCTCAATCCGAATCCAATCCGAAACACGAAGCTGTGAGTTTTGTGCTTACTAAAGAAAAATTAATCACCATTCGTTATATCGACCCTTTGGCTTTTAAATTATTTGTTATGCAATTGCATAAACTTGATCTAAATCGGAGTAATCCAGCGCTCTTACTGATAACGTTGCTAGAAGCAACCGTAGACAGACTAGCTGATATTCTGGAGTCGGTAGGACACAATCTGGAAAAATTATCCAAAGTTATTTTTCATTCTCCAGCCAATCCCCCTGCGGGAGAAAAAACGGATTACCAACAAATTATTCAAAAGGTAGGTATTCATGCTGATTTAAACACTAATACCCGGGAATGCCTTCTTACCTTTAACCGTTTGATTGCTTTTTTTAGCCAATCCGCAGGCACACAAATTGATGCAGAGGGACAAACCAGACTGACGACTCTGAGTAAAGACATTAATTCATTGAGTGATCATGCGAGCTTTATTTCCAGTAAAATAAATTTTCTTTTGGATGCAACCCTAGGGTTAATTAACATTGAGCAAAACGCGATTATTAAAATCTTCTCAGTGGCCGCGGTAATATTTTTACCCCCCACGTTAATCGCCAGTATCTATGGAATGAACTTTAAATGGATGCCAGAACTTGATTTAAGATGGGGATATTGGGTCATTTTAGCTATCATGCTGCTTTCTGCCTTGCTGCCTTACAAATTCTTTAAGTATAAAAAATGGCTCTAATTCTGTAATTGCACGTTAGAACAAGGATGATTAAATGAAGTTACTGCCTATTTTGTTGGCTATTTTTCTCATAGGCTTAACCGCGTGTGAAAAAATAGCTCTTATGACGACCCCACAGAAAAAACCGATGCCTTCAAACACTGAACTTACTCGTAACGCCGAACACTATTTCTGGCAGACTCTCCATCATGGAAACTACCAAGACATTGAGAAAGCAGATTTCCTATTGATGGCAGCTTATTTACAAAATCCCAATGATCCTACTCTTGCAGCCCATATAGGGTTTCTTCACATTTGGAAAATTACAGAAAGACAGCGTCTCCCAAATAAATCCCCACTGATGACCAATGAAATTATTTTGGCAAAAAAATATTTTTCAGATGCATTACAGCTTCAACCTCATATGCCAATATACGAAGGCTTTTTAGGTGATAGCGAATTAATTGGGGGAAAAATTTTTCACGATCCCCAAGAAGAGGTTCGTGGCTATTTCAGGTTAAAACGAGCCATCAATAACTGGCCTGAGTTTAATTATTTTACTGCAGGTTATCCTATGAGTAGTTTGTCATATGAGGATAAGCACTTTAAAGAAGGCCTGGAATGGCAATGGAAAACACTCGATCTCTGTGCAGGTGAAAAAATTAACCGTCACTCCCCTGGTTTCGCAAAATATATGTCGCAAGAAACTACTGCAGGAAAAAAACGCGCCTGCTGGAACTCAATCATAGCACCTCATAATTTTGAAGGTTTCTTCTTAAACATGGGCGACATGCTCGTAAAATCAGGGGACTGGCAAACCGGAATTGCTATTTATCAAAATGCCAAACTTAGCAAAAGCTATTCATTGTGGCCCTACAAGCATTTATTAGAACAAAGAATTGTCTATGCCAAAGACAATGTAGTTAATTTCAGAAAAGAATTAACAACTCCGGATAAAGCGATTTTGTTTAATTCTGGTTATGGATGCGTTGCTTGTCACCAACATAAATAGTAGTAGATGCTGAAAATTATCCTCATCTACTACTCAACTAATTATCTACTTTGAATCATGGAGGGCACAACTCCGTTGTCATTTTCCAAAGCGTTAATTTTCTCGCGCAAAGAGGAGGGTAAACCGCGTTTAGAGGTTGGATCTGAGCCTAAAAATGGTGCTACCTGAGGACTGGTAAAAAAAGCAATTTGATAACGTTGCTGTAACTCCTGTCGGGTTGATTGTGTTTCAGGAGCAATCACCAACATTTTTCCATTCGCAAATTTAACCGAGGATGGTTTTTGGGGTTCTGAAGTCAGTGCACTCACCAAATCCCATAAACTACTGATGGGTTTACCATTGGCTTGAATTATTCGATGACTTTCACAGGCAAGACCACGATTTAGGGCAAAATTTTCATAGCCATCGGTTTCCTCCGATGCCAGAATACTTTGTAAAACCACAATCTCGTGCAATTCTTTACTTGTTGAAAGCTCAGAAAACTCCTTAAACATAGAGGGCACATTGGAATTATCAATGATTGTGCGTTGTCCTGTTGCATAACTCTGTTTAAACGTATCCATTAATGTTTGAGTGCAGCGTACAAAAACAAAGCCACCATTTTTCCCAGAGGGTTGAATGTGGTATTTAAGTGCTTTATCGTCTTTAGCACCTAAAATACTTCGGCCCAGTTGTTCATTTAATTTAATCGTCACCGTTTTAGTTTCCAACACCCCATTTTCATTCTTTCTTTGAATGCAAAACTCCATATTGTCCAGATATTTTTTTCGCTGTAACAAATAAAGAAAAGAGATAGGATGTTCTAATTCTTTGACCTTTACATTACCATCTGCTTGAATAGGGTGGTTATCGATTGCAAGAATAATGTCCCCTTCTTGAAGCCTATTTGAAGCACTTGAACTTTTAGGAACATTAGTCACGTAAATACCAGTTAGCTCTTCGTCTAATGCCATAGACTTCATTCCTAATTGCATTCTTAGGGAAGGGTTTTTTAAAGATTGCCACTCAAATGAAACTTGGGGCACAGTCACATAGTCAATCCATTGTTTGGCACGTAATTTTCCAAACTTTTTATAGTTTTCTATTACCTGTATCACTGTACAGGCAGGAATAAAATAACCGACATTACTTAACGAGCTATTACCTTGACTAACAATACCAATACACTGTTCTTTTCCGGTGGCAAGCGCCCGAGTGATAGGCCCACCACTATTTCCAGGATTAATGGGAGCACTCGTCTGGACTGTAATACCGGGAAGACGTGAGTATGCAATCTGCGATATTTCTATGCGTGAAATGTGACCTTTCGTAAAGGAAAGACCTTTTCCTCCCGAAGGATAACCGTAGGCATTCACTTCAGTTGAAGCCGATTGGAATTCGGTGTTCACGTCCAGAGGTTCAACTTTCTTTAATATTGAATTCTCTGCTTCAGTGGAGGTAGCTTTCAAGATGGCGACATCCATAATGGGGTCGACCCAAACCGCTTTTACCGGGAGTTCCGTGGAACCTTGATTGAATTTAACTTTCAAATAAGTTGTATTGGCTACAGCATGCGCATTAGTAATTAAATAAACTTTTCCTTCATATTTTATAATAGTAACAGTGGCGCTCGATTTAGAAGGCTGTCCTACAGACCATGCATTGATGTAGTTGACAGTTTGCTTGTCCGCTTCAAGCCTTAGCGTTGAATTCGTTAACATAAAGAACCCTATTAATAATGACTGACGGGCCATTATTAATAAAATAACTCTTATGTCAATTTAATATGCAATACAGTAGCTTACTTTACAAATATAATAAATTTGTTGCATAAATTAGTCTCTGGTGAACTAGCACTATTCTTTACGTTTCAAATCATCTAATATTTAAGCAAAATTTTTTAATAGGGATATTTATGTTTACTTTAATTTTATGTTTGTTTATTGCATGTCTTTTTCCATATCTTTCAAGAATTCCAGTAATGATAGCGATGAATAAACAACCCGCAGGTTATGATAATAATCTCCCCCGCGCGCAGCAGGCGGCTCTTACAGGATTTGGAGCACGTGCAGTCGCAGCGCATCAGAATAGTTTTGAGTCATTGATAATTTTTTCTGCTGCCATTCTAACTGCGCTATCGACAAATAATGCAACACAAACCATACAGGCTCTTGCAATTTTCCATTTAATTTGCCGGGTGGTTTATCATATTTTTTATTTATGCAATTGGGCGACTCTTCGCAGTACCATTTGGACATTAGGTGTTGTTGCTTCATTAGCAATCATCTGGTTATGTCTACCCTGGTAATAGTAAGGTTACTGGGTTTTTGCTTTTCGTTTAAAACCTAAAGCACGCAAACGTTCATCCAAACTAGGATGCGTTGAAAATGCATTATGCAATGATTTAATAGGATCAATGCTTGAGGGGTCAAACAAATAGGAAGCTTGGCGTACTTCTTCATGGGGTGTTTGGCCATACTCTTGCGTATACTGCTCAGCATTTTGTCGATGATCGTCACTAATTTTCAGTAAAGCTCTCGCCATAGGTTCGTTATCACGCATCAATTCTACAGCTCCTGCATCTGCCATATATTCACGTGTTCGACTTAAAAAGAGCGCGAGCACAACCGTTATGAGCGGCAACAAATAACGCAATAACATAATCACCATGAATAAACGACTATCTGCATTTCGTCTATCTCTCCGATAGAGCATGGAATAAAACATGATATCAATGATAATAAGCAAAAGATTACTTAATACTGCGACAGCTAATGTTAATTTAATGTCATGATGACGAATATGACTTAACTCATGCGACATCACTGCTTGCATTTCAGCCCGATTCAACTTCTCCATTAATCCACGCGTAATCGCTACCATTGCCGATTTTTCGCTATAGCCGCTAGCAAATGCATTCATGTAATTTGCTTCAATTAAATACACCCGCGGCATGAATTTCAATCCGGCTGCGACTTTCATTTCCTCAACCACATTGTATAACTGCTTTTCTTCAAGACTTTGTGCAGTTCCAGGAGTAATCAGCCGATAATCTGTGCCAAGCAACATAATACGATCATACAATGTATAGGTAATGAATAAAGAAAGGACCGCAACTCCCAACATTATCAATGTCGCATAAGGGATTACTTTCAATGTAATTAAAGCCAGATAACAATCTAGAAGTGTAGTTTGTGGATGTAAAGAGTCCAGAATCAGGGTATCAGCCAATAGGCCGACACCAATATAGACAGCAAAAAAAATCGCAATAACCATTCGTGTCTTACGTTCATTGCGCTTTAATTGCTCTCGCCAATCTCCGGCTGAAGCATGATAATCAATTAGTGACATAATTAGACTCAGAATTTAACGGTATAATCTTCATGCGCTTTAATTTGCTCTTGTGGTAATGACCAATACTCGAACTCTTTATCTAATTTGCTTGGAAATAAACTTACAACCAAGGACTCAAAAAATGATTTTTTCTTAGCGTAATAGCGCTCAATACTATCATTATACGCTTGTTTGGCATAGGAAAGCTTGTTTTCTGTATTCACAATTTCTTCTTGTAACTGCAATGCATTCGTATTCGCTTTCAAATCTGGATATTGTTCGAAAACAACGTTCAGACCTGACGCAATTTGTGAGATACCATTTTCTGCAGCAATCCTTGCCTTTTCATCACCTGAAGCTTTCGCAGCCTGCGCCTGATTACGTAAAGCCACCACATCTTTTAGAGTGGTTTGCTCATAATCCATGTATTTTTTTACTGTTTCAATCAATGACTCAAAAACTTTAAAACGACGGTCCAATTGAATATCGATTTGTCGTTTATTGTTATTAATTGCCTCAATCATCCCAATTAAGGTATTAAAAATACCAATCGACCAGAAAAATAAAAGCACTACGATGATTAAAATGGCAATGAGAAAGGTACCCATTTTTTATTCCCTGTGGTTAATCTTCTCCTAATTTATAGCTCTAAAATAGAGGAAAAAGCAAACGGTTATCAGAAAAAACAATTTGCTTTTAAGAGACGACAAATGATCAAATGACTTTCTGAAGCGTTGGCCATAAGTGGTAAAAGTGATGAACAGGTCCATGGCCTAATCCTAAGGTTTCATCTTTTGCGGCAACAATGGCCTGTGAAACATATTGCTTGGCTAATTGACACGCTTCTTTAAGTTCTAATCCTAATGCTAAGCCTGATGCGATCGCTGCCGACAAAGTGCAGCCAGTACCATGAGTATTTTTAGAGCTAATCCTTACACCAGGGAACCATTGAGCATTCCCTCCACCTTCTTGTAAATAATCATTTGAATGGTTTTCTCCTAAATGGCCGCCTTTTAACAACACATTTTTTGCACCTAGCTCTAATAGTCTTTTCGAAACAATCGACATGTCTTTTGTATTAGATATTGTTATTCCTAACAAGGATTCTGCTTCAGGAATATTGGGAGTAATCAAAGTAGCTAGAGGAATTAACTTTTCTTTTAACGTGTCTATTGCTGTGGGAAGCAACAATGGATCACCACTTTTAGCAACAAGAACAGGATCAAGAATAATGGGAATAGTTTGCGCATGCTCTTGTAGAAATGTAGCAACTACTTCGATAATTTCTGAGTTAAACAACATCCCTATTTTAATACAGTCAGGTCTTATATCCGAAAAAATTGCATCCAACTGATCATGTATTGCCGCTACAGGAATTTCATAGCAGGCCTTTACACCACAAGTATTTTGTATTGGCAATGCAGTTAAGACCGTCATACCGTAGCAACCTAACGCTGAGAAAGTTTTAAGGTCGGCTTGGATGCCAGCCCCACCTGAACCATCGAATCCTGCAATAGATAATGCTTTATGCTTCATTGACATCGACAAATAAAGAAAAGAAGTAGTTTACCAAGTTTTTAAAAATTTTCGATGTGAGCTAAGTAATGATTGACTGGGATAAACACGTCAATCATTACTGGAGTCATATATTATTGATCTGGATTAACTGGATTGGGTTCTGGAACTTCAGCAGGTATATCTGGAGTAGAATCGATACTCTTTGCCACTGGTGTTGACACATGGTGATAATAAAAAAAGGCCATAATTGCCACAAGGATAACAATAACCATTGTAGCAATACCAATATTCTTATTTGTCATAACTTAACTCCCTCTTTCCAATGGCTTTAAAATTTCACCATCGGTCCTTGTTATACCTTTTTAGTATAGCCAGAAATAGTTTATTGAGAAAATTTTTAGGGTAAAAACTGCAGGTTATTCCACACGAAGATTAAGGAATTGCCAAGGATCAGCTAAATCCAGGTTCTCCTTAAATAATTTTTCCCTGTTTCTAAGCGGATTCCAATCGGTATAATAACCTTTCACTTTACCAAGATAAGGCCTGGCTATTTCCAAAATAAATTGATAATCAAGTTCCTCTGGTTCAACGACACCTTTTTGTGGATTTTTTATTGCCCAAATTAATCCTGCTAAAACACCAGAAGCGACTTGCAAACTAGTGGCATTATTATGAGGAACCAATTGACGAGCCTCATGAATGGACAATTGCGATCCATACCAATATGCACCTCGAGTATGGCCCATTAACAATACCCCAAGTTCATCAATACCTTCCAAAATCTCGGAAAAAATGAGTCGCTTTTCTTCTTGTTCACACCATTCACTCCCTTGAAGTTCTAGTAACGACAAGATAGCATCAGGACAAGGCAGATACGCATAGTGAACGGTAGGACGATACAGATCGTCTTTGTTAGTTAAAGTTAAATAACTACCAATAGAAATAGCTTCAGCATGGGTAATTAAATAACCGTGATAAGATCCAAGACCAGGAGTCCAGGAACGCACTCTTGTACTTGCCCCAGGACGATTGAGATAAATAGCACTTTTGCTGCCAAACTCATGGTGATGAGCATCCTTTGGCCAATGACGTTCATGGCTACCCCAGCTAAGCTCAGCAGGTTGACTTCCTTCGGCAATAAAGCCATGCGCTGACCAAGTATTTACAAACTCATTGGCTAATTTAGGCCTTGGGGTAATTTGTGTATCGTGTTCAGCAATATGAATGACCTTTATACCCAGTGTCTTAGCTAATAAAGCCCATTCTTCTGCCGTGGATGGATGAGGCATAAGTAATTGTTCATCGTTCGCTAAATTCCACAAGGCTTGCTTTACAAAATGGGAAACCAAGCCTGGATTAGCACCATGAGTGATTACCGCCGTGGGTGCTTGATGTTTTTTTAGTTTTAAAACCTCTGTTCGCAGCGCATAATTTGAACGCGAAGAGGGGGACAGTGTTTTATCAACATAACCACCTTTCCAAGGCTCTGTACTGGCATCAAGATAAAGAATACCTTTGTCCTGACAAAGTTTTATCAGTGAAACGCTAGAAACATCCACAGATAAATTCAATAAAAAATCACCCTCTGACAAAATATTCATTAAAAAAGGCAGATAATTTTCCGGAGTAAGCGCCATAATCTCCAAAAAAAGACCAAATTCTTTGGCAACCTGTGCACCTTGTTCATCCTTGGTAATAATAATGATTTGCGAGGGAGTAAGTTTTAAATGACGAAATAACAGCGGTAAAATAGCCTGGCCGATGCTACCAAAACCTATGATTACAAGTTTATTCGATAAGGCTATGTATTTATTCTCATAATCTTCCATGTTTTCCCCATAGCAAAACCATAACCCAGGCGACTTTTTTCTTATCCTTTAAGCGTAGAAGAGATTCTAAGGGAAAACAAAAATACTTTACTCTGAATGATTTGCAGCCAAAAGCAATCCTTTGAATAAAGGCCAATCGGGGGCGTGTAAGCTGTCCACAAAACGCGCCTTATAAGAGCCTGGTTCTTTTGTTTTGGTGTAAGCTAATTGACCACATAAACCAAAATAGGCAGTTGCCATTAGCGCCGCTTTATAGAAATCATTCTGCAAGGCTGCAAAAGCAGCAATCACCGCAGTCAATGTACAACCCATCCCAGTAATAAGTGGCATTAACGGTGATCCAAACGGTAAATAACTTGCTTGTGTGCCGTCTGTAATGTAATCAACAGGGCCACTAACAATAACTATTTTATTTCCTTGTGCAAGTTGATTGGCTATATCCGTGGCTGTGCTGACATTGTCGACTGTTTCGACTCCTTTGGTATGACTATGTTCTCCTCCAAGAGCAAGTATCTCACTGGCATTACCACGAATTACATTGACATAAGGCAGTAACATTCTGGCAGTATCTGTCCTCAGTTGACTCGCCCCAGCGCCTACAGGATCAAAAATTATTGGTTTTTTTCGTGCGGCCGCTGCTTCAACAGCTTTTTGAATTCTTGCACAAAAGGCGGGATGAAGGGTTCCTAAATTAATATTCACTGCATCACTAATGTTCACTAATTCTTCAATTTCTTCTTCCGCTTCAGACATTAATGGCGCAGCCCCTAAAGCCAGTAAGCTATTCGCCATAAAATCCATGGTAACAACATTGGTTAAGCATAAGACAAGTGGTTTTTCTTGGCGTAAATTGACTACTGATAACTCTAATTCATTCATTAACGCCAGCATATTCTCTTCCTTCTATTAAATAACGGAGTTTTCGGGCCATCACCGCAGGTTCCTCTGCATCATGAAGAGCTTCAATAACAGCAATGCCTTTTGCACCAGCGGAGAGTACTTCAATGACATTCAATTGATGAATACCCCCAATAGCAACTATGGGATGTAAAGAACATCGGGCCAATTCCCTCACACCATCAATCCCCCAAAGTCGTCGAAGATTATGCTTATGCTTGCTCGCAAAAACAGCACTCGCTGCAATATAGTTTAGCTCGTAATTGTTCGCTCGTACCAACTCCTCTTCACTTTCAATCGACAAACCCAGCAACTTATTTGCACCTAAAACTTGTCTGGCTTGCACAGGCGAGCCATCAGTTTGACCTAAATGCACCCCTTCAGCATCTATTTCCAGGGCGAGCTTAATATTGTCATTAATAATCAGAGGAATTTGATAGGACTTTAGAAGTGCATGGAGTTCGGAGGCAAAGGGCAATAACTCTTGGAAAGACGCCTTCTTTTCACGAAGTTGCACACTGGTTATACCGGCACCTGAGGCAACGCACTGTTCGATAAAACGTAAATAGGCTGGCAATGAAATCTGTTGTCGATGAGTGATCAACATGAATTTATAAAAAGGGTCTCGCATAATATCCTTGACTAAAAAATAGTGAAAGGAATGGAGACAGCATAGCGGAGCTGCTATATAAATAGTCTGGTCTCACACTCCCTCCGCAGGTTTTAACCAGAGCAGGTTATAAGGGTTTTTCTCAGCCTTGCATCACTGCAAAGCACCCCCGGTGAAGGCACGTACTCTAGAGTAAGCGATACTCATTGTCAACGGCAAAGACGGCCCATCGCTCATCGCACATAACTTTATTGATCCGTGGTGTATTGAAAAAAATGGTTTAGAAACAGGACGCTTATGCATCATGAGCAACAAACCTTCCACTGATACCAAAATGTCAAATGGAAAGCCTATTCAGGAAGGCGTGCGCGTAAAGCTGCCTGAAGGCATCACTTGGGATATGCTGGCCAAAATGACGCCAGATGAGATTAAAGAAAAAGGGGTATATCCTCAAGGATTTTTGCCGTTACCTCATCCGAATCATCCTGAAGGAGGCATGCTTTTTCCCAAATTCGCAATTGATGAAATTAATAAACAGGAAAATCGCGATTTAACTCGTTTTGATTTGGATTTTGATTTGCCTGATCATTTCTTACCCCCTTTCCCAGCACCTATTTTCCTGACAACGCGACCTGATTTAGGCGATGTATCGCAAGGAAAATTGGTCACCATTAATAACTATTTTGAGCTTTTTAACGGAATACTAAATCCTAAGCAATTAGAAGGTTTAAGGTTATTAGTGACACCGTTCCCACAACAACAGTTTAATCAAACAGACGATCGTCGTACTAAAATTCCAAGCCGTGGCGTTGCTTGTTTTGATTGCCATGCGAATGGTCATACCAACGCATCCACGCACCTTGTCGGTGATATTCGCCCTCAAGAAGTACGGCACCGTCTCGATACACCAAGCCTAAGAGGCGTTAATATCCAGCGCTTATTTGGTTCACAACGGGCACTCAAAAGCGTCGAAGATTTTACCGAATTTGAACAACGCGCCGCTTATTTTGATGGAGATCCCGTCATAGCAACGAAAAAGGGTGTGAACATTCTTGAACGCGGTAGCCAAATTCATTTTATGGCGGAATTCCAGGAGTTATTAGATTTCCCACCAGCACCTAAATTAGCCATTGATGGCCATTTGGACCCAACGAAAGCGACAGAAGCAGAGCTACGTGGAGAGGCCTTATTTTTTGGCAAAGCCAAATGTGCGACTTGCCACACGCCTCCTTATTACACCGATAATACCATGCATAACCTAAAAACTGAGCGTTTCTTGAAGCCTGTGATGGTAAATAAAATGAAGGCTATTGGCGATGGTTCAATCAAAACCTTTCCCTTGCGCGGAATCAAAGACTCACCACCGTATCTTCACAATGGTCGTTTGTTGACCTTAGCTGATACAGTGGAGTTCTTTAATCTCATCCTGGAGTTGAAATTAACACAACAGGAAAAAGAAGATTTAACAACCTTTATGAAAGCACTGTAAGGTTAATTCCCAGTATTAAAGAGTGGTTATTGTTTACAAAACCACTCTTTTTTTTCAATTAAGAGAATTGCTTGCTTCACTGCGTTCGCAATGACGAGGACTTGTATCGCGACCGGACTTAGAATGATTATGAACTGGTTTTTGGCAGCACTGCGAAGCAATCCAATACAAGGGCGCCCTACCCTCGCTTACTTAACAAGGGTTTTAAAAACTGTCCGGTATATGATTCTTTACAGCCAGCAACCTCTTCCGGGGTTCCACTGGCAATAATTTGACCGCCTTTGCTCCCCCCCTCGGGACCAAGATCAATAATCCAGTCGGCTGTTTTTATCACATCTAAATTATGCTCAATGATAATAATTGTATTACCCTGTTCCCTTAAGCGATTAAGAACACTCAGCAATTGTTTGGTATCGTGAAAATGTAATCCAGTTGTCGGCTCATCAAGAATATAGAGGGTATTGCCAGTATCTCTTTTAGATAGCTCACGCGCTAACTTAATACGTTGGGCCTCTCCCCCGGAAAGTGTTGTTGCACTTTGCCCCAATCGGATATAGGAAAGTCCAACATCAATTAATGTTTGGCATTTTCTGGCAACGACTGGAATTGCATCAAAAAAGGTTCGCGCATCTTCAACAGTCATATCCAGCACTTCGTGAATGTTTTTGCCCTTATATTGAATTTCCAGCGTTTCGCGATTATAGCGTTTTCCTTTACAAACATCACAAGCAACATAAATATCGGGCAAGAAATGCATTTCCACTTTAATTAAGCCATCTCCTTGACATGCTTCACAGCGTCCGCCACGCACATTAAAACTAAAACGCCCGGGCTGATAGCCGCGTGCTCGAGACTCAGGTGTTCCTGAAAACAATTCGCGAATAGGTGTAAATAAGCCCGTGTAGGTCGCAGGATTAGAGCGTGGCGTGCGACCAATTGGACTTTGGTCGATATCAATGACTTTGTCACAAAGTTCCAGTCCTTTAATTTCTTTAACAGAACCTGGAGTTAGAAGACTAGCACGGTTCAATTTATTCGCAGCAATAGGATAAAGTGTGTCATTGATTAAACTTGACTTGCCAGAACCAGAAACGCCAGTAACGCAGGTAATAACGCCTAAAGGAATATTGACATTCACGTTCTTTAAATTGTTGCACTGCACTCCTCTTAGCTGCAGCATTTTTTCTTTATTATGAGCAATACGACGTTCAGGCACTGGAATTGATTGAAAGCCCGCAAGGTATTGACCGGTAAGCGATTGCTTATTTTTCATAATTTCGGCAGGCGTTCCTTGGGCGACAATTTGGCCTCCATGAACACCGGCACCAGGCCCTATATCCAACACAAAATCAGCAGCACGTATGGCATCTTCATCATGTTCAACAACAATGACAGTGTTACCCAGGTTGCGCAAATGTAAGAGCGTTTTTAATAGACGCTCATTATCACGTTGATGCAATCCAATTGATGGCTCATCGAGAATATACATTACTCCTACCAAGCCAGATCCAATTTGGCTAGCTAAACGAATTCTTTGAGCTTCACCACCCGATAACGTTTCGGCACTACGAGCGAGGGATAAGTAATCCAATCCTACATTTACCAAAAAACCCAAACGTTCAACAATTTCTTTATTGATTTTGGAGGCAATTTCGCCACGATAACCTGTTAGCTGCAAGCCCCGGAAAAACTCAAAAGCTTCCTCAATAGGATAAGCCGTAATTTCTGGCAAATTTTTATCATCAACAAAAACATGTCGAGCCTCTTCGCGCAAACGCGCTCCAGCACAGGTCTCACAAGGACGAGAGGAAAGATATTTCGCCAATTCTTCACGTACCATAGACGAGTCTGATTCACGATAACGGCGCTGCATATTCGGAATTACTCCCTCAAAGCTATGTCTTTTCGACATAAAACCGCCATGAGGTCGCTGATAATGAAAATCAATCAATTCTTTACTGCCATAAAGAATAGTAGTTTGGATTGACTCAGGCAGATCACAGAAGGGAGTTTCGACATCAAAATTAAAATGGCGTGCTAATGACTCCAGCATTGGATAATAGTAAGTCGTTTTTTTATCCCAACCACGAATAGCTCCCTCGGCTAAACTGGCAGAAGGTTCATGAACTACCCTTTCTGGGTCAAAAAATTGATTAACACCTAAACCATCGCAAGTAGGGCAAGCCCCCATCGGATTATTAAATGAAAACAACCGGGGTTCCAACTCACTTAAGCTGTAACCACATTCAGAACAAGCAAATTTTGATGAGAATACTATCTCATTAAATTCTTTGTCGACTGCCGAGACTATTGCTAATCCTTCTGCCAAATTCAAAGCATTTTCAAAGGATTCACTTAAGCGTTGCGCGAGGTCGGAACGAACCTTAAAGCGGTCAACAACCACTTCTATAGTATGTTTTTGTCTCAAACTTAATTTTGGTGGTTCATCCAGCTCATAGATTTCACCATCAATCCGGGCGCGCACATAACCCTGGGCCTGTAATTGTTGCAGGAGCTGTACATGTTCCCCTTTACGCTCACGAACAACAGGAGCAAGAATCATCGCTTTGGCACCTTCCGGCAGCGCTAAAACCTGATCCACCATTTGACTGATCGTTTGAGCATGCAAACTCACACCGTGTGTAGGGCAACGAGGCTCACCTACACGAGCAAATAAAAGCCGCAAGTAATCATAAATCTCTGTAATAGTACCTACGGTTGAACGCGGATTATGCGAAGTTGCTTTTTGTTCGATAGAAATTGCTGGCGATAATCCCTCAATGGAATCAACCTCTGGCTTTTCCATCATGGATAAAAATTGACGCGCGTACGCAGACAAGGACTCGACATAACGACGTTGTCCTTCTGCATATAAAGTATCGAACGCTAACGACGACTTACCTGAGCCAGACAGACCAGTAATTACTGTTAACTGATTGCGAGGAATTTCAACATCGATATTTTTTAGATTGTGAGTTTTCGCTCCGCGAATACTAATGTAATGCATGTAAAATTTGATTCAAAAAAAAACAAGTATAGCTCTGCTATACTTTTTAAACAAATAATTTTGTGACTGAGCTGTAAGGAGTATAGTCATAATGCATGATAAGGACTATCATGAAATTTGAACGATTAATAATGCCCTTACTTTTCATTTGTTTTTTTACGCCATCTATTCATTATGCAAATGATAATGATCTTGATGTCACTGCATGGTCTCAACAAACTTTACTAGCCACATTATCTATCAATTATAACGAAACTGACACTGACTTTGCTGATTTACGCAAGCGTTATACATTAAATGCCTGGTCAGCTTTACATAATTTTTTTAGCCAACAAATTACAGAGGTAAAAAAGAAACAACTGACTATACATCCTTACCCCTTAACTAAACCCAGCATAACAGAGCAAGGTGTGTTTTCCGGAATTTATTATTGGCGAGTGAATCAATCGTTTATGATTCCGGAGTTACATTCTCAACTGGATTTTTCAGTCATTATTATTAAGGGAAATAACCCTCCTTTTATGGTGCAAAGTGTTAATATTGTGAGACATTAAATTTTGTCCCACAATTTAAGTTAACCAATTACTATTTTCGCTATATCCTCACTCTCATGGTCGTAAAGAACAGAAGTAACTCCTTCATAAACAGTCACTACAGTTTTTCCCATTGGATTGCGAGGATCTATAATTGCATTTTTAATTAAATCGTCCCCTCGCTCGCTAAAATCAAACGACCACTTAGAACCCAATTTAACCAGATTGGAAACAATAAAAAATGTTGGAATATCTTCACTGTAATTTTGAGGGCATATTTTTTGATCCTCTATCACATATCTTAATAAAGCCAGCTTAATTCGCTCATCAACTTGCGAAGGGGTGTATTTTGTAGATTGGAAACACCAAGCACTAGGCAGATATTTCACTTTAACTTTCATGAGAGCCTCTTAATAAGCAAAAAGAGCAAATAGTAATCACAATGTATCACAAAGTAAACCTTAGCGGGTAGATTTTAAGAAAAACTCACCTAATTCACTGATTTCTATAGAAATTTGTAGTTGAAATTTTTTCATTGACTCCTCAAAGTAAATATTAAGCAGTTCCATTAGTTGATGCGCTGTGCTTTGTAATGTTTCATCGCTACGACCGGCCATTACTTTAATGTCAAGATGGATAAAAGCATGTTTAGAGTCTCCATCTGCAATGTAAAAAATATCACTGCAAAGTGCTCGGCTTTTGCAACTTGCCAGGTTTGCAGGAAGAGAAGTCGCCAAAATTGCATGACATTCTGAAAAAAAACTCAACAGCTTATCTTTTTCAATGATATTAGAACTGTATTCCAACGTTAGATGGGGCATATCCTTCATCTCCTATTCTTAAGATTTTGTAAAATCAGCTTAAAAACCTTGGTTGACTTTATTAAAATGGTATACTCTTTGCCATGATTTTTTAACGGAAACACAGCATGCAAGCAATACTTAAATTTTTCGTCAGTTTCTTTCTTATAGTCGTAGTTGCATGCGCACATGCTGATAATAATTTGAAAGAATTTGAACAAGAATTTAGTGACTCGGTTATTACGACTAAAATCACAGCAAAATTTACAAAAAATCGCAATTTAAATCCATTGAAAATTTATGTATCTACTCATGATGGCGTCGTCTCTTTGCGCGGACATGTTAAAGATCGTCAAGCGTTCGTTGATGCTCTAAGACTCGCTAAAATGACAAAGGGAGTCAAAGAAGTCGATACCGATGAGTTGGTTATTAAGCAAGTAAATACAGCATTTACCGATGCTTATATTACTACCAAAGTTGAGGCCGCCGTGTTAAAGGCAAAAGTGTTTGATGACGAATCCATCCCCTTAGTTGGCATCAATGCAACGACTACCAATGGCACAGTAACCCTATCAGGCAGCTTGAAACAAGAAAAAGCCATTAGCGCGATTATAAAGCGAGTTACTGCTGTGCGGGGCGTTAAAAAGATTATTTCAAGACTAGAAATTGACAAGGAAGCTTCATGAAACCATTCACCCGGTTTAAACTTTTTCTTTGGACTTTTGGACGTTTTCAAATTCCTTTGATTGGTTATTTGGGACCTAAGCTAATCAAATTGAATGATCAAGCAATTGTTGTTAAAATACCGCTAACCCGTCGCAGTAAAAATCACTTAAAGTCCATGTATTTTGGTGCGCTGGCTGTTGGAGCCGATCTTGCCGGGGGCATGCACAGTTTTTATCATGCCAAACAAGCCAGATTAAATGTCTCTGTTGTCTTTAAGTCTTTCAAAGCCCAATTCCTGCGTCGTCCTGAAAAGGATGTGTATTTCGTCTGCAATCAGGGGGACATTGTAAAAGCGATGATTGAAGAATCCAAAGTAAAACAAGAACGTATTAATAAGCCTATAGAAATTAAAGCATTAATTAACTACCCTGATAACCCAGAAGAAGTCGCAACATTTATTTTGGAATTATCGATTAAGGTTATTTAAGCACAATTAGACTAAATTCAACTATACTTATGCAAAAAATAGGTATTGGGGAAAATTATGTTTTCTCTGAAATATATCGTCTTCTGCACCCTATTAGCTCTACCATTTCATAATGCATTGGCCGATGATTATATCAACGCCGTTTCCATAATCATGAAACAATGTTATGAAAAACATAAGAGAATTGATAATGATTTTGCAAGATGCATTATGATCGGAGAGGAAAAAGTTCCAAACCATCTGAATTATGAAATTATGCTGAATGCTGAATCAGAAACCTCCGATGAGCTTCTTCTCCAGATCTATAATTCATCCAAACACTTAACCTGTCTTGTTACTGTAGGCAATTCACTTGAAATTAAAGTCTGCAAGGAAGAGTAGACATACTGGTAACTTTTGTATCTTATTTGCAATTATTATTAATTTATCAATACAATGAAATTCTGATGACCACCAAGCCCCATAATGAATTTAGCCTATTGGCAACGTGCTGCATTTCTATTTCTTTTGGCCAGCTATGGATTGCTTTTCTATTTTATTTTGACGTTTCAACAAGGCATTGATTTCGCCTCGTTTTATTCGGCATCGCAAATGTTAGCGATGGGGGACAATCCTTATCAAACATTAGTTGCCACCTATCTACCTGTCGTAAAAAAATTAGCATGCAACTTAAATCCACCTATTGTGCTTATATTGTTTAATCCTTTGGTCCAATTAAACTACCATACGGCACTTGTAATCTGGTGGTTAGTATCGTTAATTTTATCATTAGTCTCAGCCCGACTTGTATTTAAGCTTGTCTTTTCCCCTGATTTTTATCAACAAAATTGGCCTAATCTCTATCTTCTTTACTTGGCATTTTTTGGCATTTTAATGGATAGAGCCATCGCGCAATTAGGTGCTCTATTATTATTTTGTATTCTCTTTGGCTATCATTTTTATGTAAAAAAAAATGACTGTCTAGCAGGGATTTTGTGGGGCTTTATTATTGCGCTAAAATTTTTTCCAGCAATGCTATTTTTTTATGTTTTACTGCAAAAGCGCTATAAGACATTTTTGATAATGTCCACTGTCACATTGTTACTCTGTATTCTTCCTATATTGCTATACGGAATGACCATCTACCAACAATATTTTTCCATGATGTCTCAGATCCGCTGGTATGGTGATAATTGGAATGCTTCTATTTACGGCTATTTTTTTCGTATTTTCATTGATACTAATAACAAAACTCAGAGTCATATATTCGTAAACACACTCTATGGATTATCATTTATTGTTCTGCTTTTGTGGTATTTGAAAACCGCTATAAAAATGCAAGCAAACGCAATGGATAAACATTTTTTCGCACTTAGTTTAGCCATGATGTTGCTGCTCAGCCCGTTTGGTTGGTTATATTATTTTTCGTTACTTATTTTCCCACTTTGTCTTACTTGGGAAACTCTTTTCTTGCATGGTTACAACTTTAAACACAACATTTTATGGCTTTTAAGTTTGTTTTTACTTAATTTTCCCATCGATTACCTTTCCAGCAAAAAAATGACTGAACTAACCAATAAATTTTTCATTTATTCTTTTTATTTTTATGGTTTGCTCCTTCTTATTTTTCTATTAAGCCATCAACGAACACAAATTACACGCTCACGCCATGCGCTTACAAACTCACGATATGTTCCTGTTATTGCTATCATTTTTATCTTTGGTTTTTTAGTTCCCGTTCTGAGTTTTCTAGAGAGACTTTTTGATTTACCTTTCTTAAGAATAAGTGATTGAACATAATTTTTTGACATTTTTTCTTTCAGAAAGAACGATTGACAAATCCCCATTCGAGGTCTAACGTTAAACGCATAATGGATGATACTTTATTTTATATATAACCAAGTATGATTGACCTGACGATACACACACAACCTGATGATGAAACCTGTGGCCCTACCAGTTTACACGCAATTTATCGTTACTATGGTTTGAATCTTGATTTACCGGATGTTATAAAAAATGTTGAACGCTCTCTTTCAGGCGGAACTTTAGCTCCAATGCTGGGAAAACACGCCCTATTACATGGATTTAAGGTTACTCTTTACATTAATAATCTCAATATTTTTGATCCAACGTGGTTTGATTTCGAGCAAGGGATCGCTTGCCAGAGTGTATTAAAAATAAAATTACTTGCACAAATGCGGCACAAAAGAACAAAAGGCATTTTGCAAGCTAGCCAAGCTTATCTTGATTATCTTGAGCTCGGTGGTGAGGTACGTTTTCGAACCTTGAGTGTACAATTATTAAAGGACTATTTTGCTCAAAACATTCCCATTTTAACCGGATTAAGTGCTACTTATCTATATCGCAGCTCTCGCGAGCGCTATATTAATAGTGAAGCGATTTATGATGATATACGCGGAACCCCGTGTGGGCATTTTGTTGTTTTATGTGGTTATGATGACAAGAAACGTCTGGTTGTTGTCGCTGATCCGCATAGGGAAAATCCAATTTCCCAGGATAATTACTATAAAGTAAGTAGTAATCGTTTAATTAATGCAATCATGGTTGGCGTTCTAACCTACGATGCTAACTTAATAATAATTCAACCTAAAGAGTGATAAATGGAAACATTAATCGTTACGGACGATCCTTCGGGGTGGGAATTTTTAAGCCCACTTGCTGCTATTGTCCAAGCTTCAGATTATTTATCCGATGAAAATTATTATCAAAGTAAATCCATCCGTGTCATTAACCTATGTCAATCTTATAATCATCAAACCATAGGTTACTACGTTTCTTTACTTGCCCATGCACGTGATCATAAAGCTATACCTTCCGTGCATAGTATTCAAGACGCACTGAATGCTGAATTATCTAAATTTATTTCTCAAGATGTCGATGAAGAAATTCAACACAGTTTAAATGAAATCAAAGGAGATGAGTTTGTTTTAAGTTTGTATTTTGGCCAAAATATGGCTAAATGCCATGCCAATCTTGCCAAAAAACTTCACGGTCTTTTTCCTTTGCCTTTGATACGTTTCATCCTGGAAAAGAAGAAGCAATGGCGGATTAAAACATTGCAGGTTTTATCCTTAACCGATATTCCCGAACATCATAAAGAATTTATGCAGCAATCGGCAGAAAACTACCTTTCTAAAAAACGCTTTCATCAATGGCGTAAAAAGCAACGCTTCCATGACCTAGCCATTTTGATTGACCCTGTCGAACCAAATGCGCCTTCTAATAAAAAGGCCCTGGATATTTTCGCGACGACTGGCGAAGCGATGGGGCTAAATGTTGATTTTATTGAAAAAAGCGATACCAAATCCCTTGCTGAATATGACGCGTTGTTTATTCGCGCAACGACCTCTGTTAATCATTACACCTATCGAATGGCAAGACGTGCTTCGCAAGAGAACTTAGTAGTTATTGATGACCCACAATCCATTATTAAATGCAGCAATAAAGTTTATCTCGCTGAACTGATGCGTAGTCATCAAATCTTAACACCAGAGACTATTTTCATTAGTAAATTTGATAAAGAAATTCCCCAAATCGAATTTCCTTGTGTCCTGAAAAGACCTGATAGTGCCTTTTCGCATGGGGTCGTTAAACTTGATGATAATAAAGCGTTGCAAAAATCATTGACCCAGTTTTTCAAAATTTCTGATTTGGTTTTAGTGCAACCTTTTATTCCCACAGAATATGATTGGCGTATTGGTATTTTAGACAATAAACCCATTTTTGCTTGCCGTTACTACATGGCCAAAAATCATTGGCAAATTTACAATTGGGACGCCATTAAAGAAAAACGTGAAGGCGCAACAGAAACGATTCCGCTTCATGAGGTCCCTGAAGCCATCATTAAAACCGCATTAAAGTGTACCCGCCTAATTGGCGATGGCTTGTATGGTGTTGATATAAAAAGTCAGGGTGATAAACATTATATTATCGAAGTGAACGACAATCCTAATATTGACTTCGGGATTGAAGATAAAATTTTAGGTGAATCACTCTATCAACATGTTATGAGTGTATTTTTGCAACGCATTCGCAGGAAACATGGATATGTCTGATTACCCTATTTTTTCTGTGTTGGGTATTGAAATTGAGTATATGCTTGTTGATACCCAACATTTAAATGTGCAACCTCAAAGTGACCTGATTCTTAAGGCCTTAGCCAATGAATTAGTTAATGAAGTCTCTTTAGGGGACATCGCCGTCAGTAACGAATTAGTTCTCCATGTGCTTGAGCTAAAAAATGATGGGCCGAAACCACCTGACGCTCCTATTGCGCAGCAATTTCAACAAGCCATTGAAAAATTACACCCGTTGCTGGCTGCTAATAATTTACAGTTACTGCCCACAGGTGCTCATCCCTGGATGGATCCGCTAAAAGAAACTAAACGCTGGCCACATGGCAACCGCGACATTTATCATCAATTTGATGCCATTTTTAATTGCCAGGGGCATGGATGGGCGAATTTGCAAAGCATGCATGTGAATTTACCTTTTGCCAATGATGAAGAATTTAATCAATTACACAACGCGATTCGTTTGATCCTGCCTTTATTACCGGCTTTGGCCGCAAGTACGCCATTTTTGGACGGCAAAAAAACAGGTTTAAACGACTCTCGTCTCTATTATTACGGCAAAAACCAGCAAGGCATTCCCTCAATTAGCGGAAGCATCATCCCTGAATTTATTAGTAGTGAAGAGCAATATCGTCAAGAAATTCTAGCTCCTATGTATCAAGCTATCAGTCCACACGATCCTAAAAAGATTTTGCAATATGAATGGCTGAACTCAAGAGCAGCCATTCCCAAGTTTGACTACAAAGCCATTGAGATTCGTATCTTGGATTCGCAAGAATGTGTACAAGCAGATATTGCAATAGCTCTTGCTATCCGTTCAATTTTAAAACATTGGCAAACCAACTCCTTCTATTATCTAGACAAGCCCTGTGAAACCCGACGCCTAAAAGCAGTTTATGATGAGACCATTAAGAGTGGTTTTGCCGTACAGGTTGAAGATTCAGAATTAAGTCGACAATGGCAATTACCGAATCGGACGATGACTATGCGTGATGTTTGGTCGCACTTAATTGAGAAAGTCAGTGGTGAACTGGATTATTCAACACAACGGGCTTTGGAATTTATTTTAAGCCAAGGCAATCTAAGCGAGCGTCTTTTAAACGCCTGTGGGAATAACATTAATCACCCCACCCTGATGCATGTTTACCGTCAGCTTTCGCATTGTTTAATGACTAACCAATTGTTTAATCCAGCATGAAGCCTTGTGTACTTGTTTTAAGTTGTGAACATGCAGTAAACAGTGTTCCGATAACTTATCAAAAATACTTCAATGGACATGAGGCTTTATTAAACACTCACCGTGGAATCGATTTCGGAGCTCTCGGTGTTGCGAATTATTTTAAACAGTCTTTTAATTGTGATTTGGTACAAGCCAACGCGACAAGATTGCTGATTGATTGTAATCGCCGTTTGTCCAACCCTGCTTGTTTTTCAGAGATTACCGCAGGATTATCCCAGCTAGAAAAACAGGCTATCATTGAAGAGTACTATACCCCTTTTCGTGAAAACGTCATTAACATCATTAGTAACTACATTAATCTAGGTTATCAAGTCTGGCATTTCTCGATTCATAGTTTTACGCCTGTCATGAATGATTTAGCGCGTAATGCGGATATTGGCTTTCTCTATGATCCTAAACGCATCAAGGAAAAAGCGCTGGCAAAAGCATGGAAATTAGCCCTTAAAACTCAGTCTGGGAGATTGCGGGTGCGACTTAACTATCCTTATCGTGGCATCACCGACGGCTTTACGAGTTTCTTGCGCACTCAATTTGACGAAGAAACCTATCTGGGATTGGAGGTTGAAAATAATCAGGCTCTAATGACTAACAGTCAGTCAGTAACGCAAGTTGCAGAAGCCTTAGCCTCAGCATTACACTCTATTCTTCCTTAGCGTTTTTTCTTAACACCCAAAGCAGACATTATAGAACGCGTAAGATCCCGAAAAATTTGTCGTATTATCTGACGAAACAACGTATTTTTTGTAATTTGCTCAACCATAGACGGATCTTCTTTTGTCTTTTTCATTTTTGCGTCTGTCGTTGAGGAGTCTTTCGCTTGTGTATGGATTGCAGCCTCGGCCAATAAAATTTCTTTTGCTGAACTTCGCTCTTGACGCTTTTCGTATTTTGGCAGCAGTGTCGAGGTTGCAACAGCTTGGGCTAACTCGTTGGGACTCAATACACCCATGCGCGATTCTGGCGCCCTCACCATACACTCAATTAATGGAGTAGGTTGCCCTTTTGCATCCAAGGCGCTTACCAACGCTTCACCGATTGCTAAAGCAGTTAATAATTGTTCCGTCTCATAATAATTGGATGGCGGAAAATTCTGCGCAACCAATTTCATCGCTTTACGATCTTTTGCTGTAAATGCACGAAGTGCATGCTGAACTTTTAATCCTAACTGACTTAAAATTGAGTCAGGAACATCGTTAGGTGTTTGGGTACAAAAGATTAATCCGATACCTTTCGAACGAATTAATTTGACCATTGTATCCAATAAATTCAGTAATGCTTTGCTGGCGTTACTAAAAATTAAATGCGCTTCGTCAATAAACAATACTAATTTGGGTTTAGGAGGATCTCCTAATTCAGGCATCAAACGATAAACATCCGACAATAATTTAAGCATGAAGGTCGAAAATAATTTAGGTTTATCCTGCATATCACCAAGACGTAAAATAGAAACGATACCCATGCCCTCTGCATTGGTTCGCACTAAATCCAACACGTTAAAAGCAGGTTCCCCAAAAAATTGACTCCCACCTTGGGCTTCAAGTTCAATAATTTTACGAACAATAGTGCCTACAGAGGCGGTTGGAACTCCGCCGAACTGGCTTTCAATTTCAGCTTTGCCGGCATCCGTTTGTACAAATTGTAATAGAGCTTTGATATCGGCCAAGTCTATTAAGGGTAAACTTTTAATTTTTGCATATTCAAAAAGTACAGTAATAACACCTTCTTGCGTCTCATTGACATCCAACATGCGTGAAAAAAGAAGCGGACCGAAATCAGTCACCGTTGAGCGCAAGGGAACACCGTCGTGCGCGTCACTCAATGTCAGCATTTCTACCGGAAAAGCACGTGGGGTATAGGTCAAATTTAATGACTGACTTCGAGCAATTAAGGCATCTGTAGCGTCACCCGGTACGGCTAATCCGGAAACATCGCCTTTAATATCCATGACTAAACTAGGCACCCCCGCTAAAGAGAGTTGCTCACTTAAGACCTGCATGGTTTTGGTTTTACCACTACCAGTGGCTCCGGCGATGAGACCATGACGGTTGAAGGCTTTTAGAACCAGGTTTACTGGAGCGTCAGGAAGTAAATGATCATTGAGTAAAATACCACCTAACTGTATGACAGGTAGATCGGTAGCTTGATAAGCGGTAATTAAATCTTCATACATGAAAAAGTAACATCCATGTTAGGGAGGATAAACTGATTATAGTGAATGAATCTTTGATTTTACATCGTTATTGCTAAATTTCTCGATTATTTCTGCTTTGTTGTAATGCTTTCCTGTTTGAGTTAATCCATCCCAGGTCGAATCTTTAATCTTCGTTAACTCATCCAGTAAGAACGAGGAGAATGAATGGATATGATAATTGGTTCTTTCATCGCATAAAAACTCGTTGATTTCGCGGGTAATAAACTCTAATTTCTCATCATCACTCTTCGGTTCTGTACTACATTCAACTACCTTTGCACTTAACGCTGCGGCACGGTTTTGACCGGTAGTGGTATGTCTAAACCAAGTAAAAAACCCGTTGTCAGCACGCGTATATGTTCCAGGTTTTTTATTATACCAATCAGAATAATTTTGTTGTGACTGAGTAACTGCTTGAACAATTGCTTCTACTTTTTGTTGCGAGGTGAGCTCTTCAGCGTTAGTATTTGCCGGCGCAAAATCGCCTACAGAAGAAGCTCTATTGTTGTCAATATTATGCAAAGAACGATTTATTGCATCCTGAAGATTGGCACTTTCAATCTGTGCCCGCTCTTCTTCCGTCAACTCTTCAACTTCAGACGACATTTCTCTTTGTTCCGCTTGATCCAATGAAGCATAAATTGCTGCAATAAATTCAACGTCACTCTCATCAGGATTATTGGTATCCCTTTCTATTACATAATCCTCGTCAGTAACTACAGGCACATACTCTATGTCTGCTTCATTCACTGTGTTTACTGAAGGGACAGGAAATGCCAATGTGCTAAAATCAATATCAACTTTAAATTGCTCAGCGAGGTAGTTACCCTCTTCTTTTAGTAGCAGTAAAAAATAGTCACGTTTTATTTGTGCAAACAGTTTGATATTTTTTAGTGCGGGATAGAGTACCGTAAAGGCTTCTTGAAAATGTGTCCATGCAGCAAGCTGTAGCCATTGATTGCTATCGCTCGGAGCTTCTGCTGACTCTTTAAGAGCAACAAGGTATTCTCGAGCAGTTTGAGTCCCGTCCACCAATGGAACAGCGAGTGATTTTACTTGATCGATAAGTTCATTATGAATATCAACCAAATCCTTTGGATCTACAGTGATTTGTTGGTTTTTAAACAACTGAGCCAAAAATTCTGGATATTTCTCGGCAACTGTTTTCTCAATTATTGACCAATTAGCTCCATGTTTTTTCTTCCACTCCAACCATTGTTGTTGATGTTCCACTTGTTCAGCTTCTTTTTTTGCAACTGCTTCTAGCTGTTGTTCTGAGGTTAAGGGCAATTCATGAAAAGGTGTTAGCGAAATGTCTTCCTTCTTATAGTTTGGGAAAGGATTGCTACTTTTAATGGGATTGTGGAAACTCCACTCTGGCTTTTCGGGAGTGAGACTATCTATATATACATAAGTATAGGTAATACCACCTTGTACATAGGATTGATGGTTATTAATTCTTCCTTCTGTACGATATAAAATGTTATTTTCCAAGTAATAAGTCACAGGAGCAATGTCTTTTTCACCATCACTGTAATAAACAGTCCAAGGACCTTTAGCCCCTTCTAATTGATGCCATTCAGTCGCTTTAGTCGGTGTTTCTTTGACAGCTACATCGACTTTAATGTGGTTACCTTCTATTGAAAATCTAATCCAGCCCTCTAATTGCTGGCACCAAAGCGGACCTATTGTTTTCATATTAAGCTACATCACGAATAATTTAGTAGCAACTATAGCATGTGAAACTTAAGAACAGCTTAAGGCCTATTCTGGCACTCAGGACAGAGGCCATAGATATTTAGAGCATGGTCTGTCATCTTGAAATTTGCTTGTTTGGCAATTAATTGTTGTCGTTGTTCAATAATCTCATCAATAAACTCTTCGACTTTGCCACATTTCACACAAACAAGATGGTCATGATGTGTACCTTGACTTAGTTCAAAGACAGAGTGTCCACCTTCAAAATTATGGCGATTGACCAAACCGGCTGCCTCAAACTGCGTTAACACCCGATAAACTGTTGCCAGCCCTACATCCTCCCCCATTTCCAAGAGCGCTTTATACACCCCTTCAGCACTCAAATGATGGTCGCGTGACTGCTCCAAAATTTGCAGAACTTTTAAACGGGGCATTGTTATCTTTAATCCAGCATCTTTTAGCTGTTGGCTCTCTTCCACCCGACACTCCTCTGTGGCTATTAAACACCTTTTATCCAGGTGTCTTTCTATGGCTGACATGATATTATGGCCAAATTTTTCAGAACAGGCAAAAAAATGCGAATTAAAACTATTCTCATCATTCTTACTACCGCGTTGTCCCTTGCATTAAGCGGCTGTATTTCTTACGACTATGCCAGACGTATTGTGCAGCAAGGAAATTTATTACCACAGTCTAAAATTGAACGTCTGAAATTAGGCATGAGCAAAAATGACGTCGCAATTTTGATGGGTACGAGTCTTTTAAGTCCTACATTCAACAATGAGCGTTGGGACTATGCTTACACATGGCGTAGAGGGGCTGGTCCTTTAATTATTAAACATTTAAGTCTGTATTTCTCTAATGATAGACTGGCAAGAATAGAACACAAACCTTAATTGATTTGTTATTCACCCATAATCTGTCATTCCCTAGCAAAAAGGAATGATAGATTATTCGTGCGAAAAAACCAGCTTCATCAGAACCAGGAAAGACAATAAACTATTTATCTTTTGTCTTTGCCCGTTGTCGTCTTTTTTCCTTCGGGTCAAATGAAAGAGACCTATATATTTCAATGCGATCGCCGGGCTTTAAGACAGTATCCAAAGGTTTTTGCTTGGAAAAAATCCCAACTGGACTATTTTTTATTTCTGGATGTGTAACCAACAAATTAGACTCTTTCAATGCGTCACTAATCGTTGAGCCTGATTTTAAGTCCAATTTGAGATGAATAATTGAGCCACTCTCAGGGATGTAAATAATTTCAACCTTTACCATAAACAGACTCAGCGCGGTCACAAAATGCATCAACCATTTTGTCGGTGACCTGTTCAAACACAGGGCCTAAAATCATTGAAAACATCCAGCCTGCGAACTCAAACTCCAAATCAAAGGAAATTTGACATCCCTCAGGAACTTCATCAAAACGCCAAAATCCTTCCAAGTGCTTAAATGGACCATCTACTAAACGAATCTCTATCATCTTATTTGCTTGCAGGCGATTACGTGTAGTAAAGGATTTACTCATTCCAGCCGCAACAATGACTAATGTTGCCTGAATTTCATCTTCATCTCGATGATGCACCAAACTTTGCGAGCAATAAGGTAAAAACTGAGAGTACTCCTCGACATTATTAACCAACCCATACATTTGTTCACAAGAAAAAGGAACTACGCGCATCTTTTTCACAATAGTCATGCGGCACTCCTTTTGATTAATTCACCGAGCCATAGCGAGAGGTCTTTGACTTCCTCCATACAAATGGAGTGTTCCATGGGATACTCATGCCAGCTTAAATTTCTATAGCTATGTGCTGAAAGCCAATCGATAGTTAGTTTGCTCCAGGCAGGCAATACAATGGTGTCGTAAGCACCATAGCCCAAAAACATAGGGGTATTTGATGCAAGAGACGGTTTGCATTCAGAAGCCAAAGGCAAATAGGAAGATAGGGCAATAACACCACCTAAAGGACGTGTCATTTGTAAGGCTGTATGGAGGGCCATAGCACCACCTTGAGAAAAGCCGGCGAGAAAAATTTTATCAGAGGTCATGCCTTGTTCGATCTGAGTTTGAACGGCTTTAAGAATCTGTTCCTCAGAAATTAAAATGCCTTCTTTATCCTCTTTTCTGGTAAATCCAAGATCAAAAATATCATACCACGCCCGCATGGATATACCGTTATTAATCGTCACTGGCCGTATTGGTGCATCAAGAAAAATATGTCGAATTGGAATATCGCTTAGCATTAATTGGCCAGCCAGCCCTGACATATCAGAAGCATCAGCCCCCAAGCCATGCATCCAAATTACACAAGCAATAGCCTGTTCATTTGGTTCTTTAATGTAACTATTTAGCACCATATCTCCAGCGGGAAAAAACTCAAATTATCACTAAAGCCTTGAAGTATAGCAAGGTTAAATCTTTGCTTTATTCATTCTCCCATAGAAGTAGAATAAATATTTGCAGAAAATAACAATTAATGTTCTTTTTAAAGCATAATGGCTATGTTATTATCAACAAGATCAGTCCTTATTTTTTGTGTATTCATGTTTGTACAAATTCAGGCGTTTCTTTCAATGCTGGCCAAGCAACCAGCTAATTACGAGTTAGATGCAGCAGAATGGTTTGATATCACAGAATGGTATTCACAATCAGATGACGATACTAAAAATTACCTCGTTCAAGGATTAGCCCTACATTCACAAATCAATAAAGTGCTTATACATACTCATTTGGCCTTAAATTCATCCTATGTTGACGTATTTAATCAACTGCAAAGGGAAGCTCTGAGCACTGCAAAGGCCAAATTCATTCAGCGTACAAAAAAAAATCTGCCCCAAATTGATGAGTTGGAGTTAAATGATATTCAATGGCTAGAATTGTTACGTCGATTTTCTCGAAACAACTCAAGTCGTTTAACCACATCTTTTCTCATTCATCATTTATCGGAAATTCATCCAACATTTGTTAAAAGCATTACAAAACAGCAAAAAGAAACAGCGCATCCACGCCAAGCCAAGCCGACTCGAGATCATAGCCATCTTCAGCCTAAGGCCAAACGTCGAAAATATGACGGTAAAGCAGATATTTCTTCAAATTGTTTGATCTTGGAAGACGATAGTAGAAACCAAGACTTGCATGTACCCCTGGCAAAACAAGGAGTGAGAGTTACTTCATTAAAGCGCGGAACCCCGGAAAAGCATTATAGCGATGTTCGACGTACCCCTGGTGGACGTAAAATAGGGCTCTTTTGGACGCATAAAACAAAAGGACGTCGCCTCGATTTTTTTAAACCGCTAACACCGTCACCCAAGAAAGTTGCTCTCACGCAAACTGCTCAGGACGTGAATAGAAAAATCCCTCAATTACGTTTGTTTTGTAATGATGAACCCATCTATTTTAAGGCCACTTTAGAAAAACTTGAGCAGAGAGAACCCACTCGTCGCTTTGGGCAAAATCAATTAACTGGAGTAAGTTGCCAATCTCTATTTGCCGCCTACAATCCAACGATTATTATTGAACGTTGCAGCAAATATCATTGGTCTCATCTGATTGCTCACTATTTTGGCGGTGATCAAAGCATAACTAACCTTGTCCCAACGACATCCGCTGCAAATTACAACATCTTGGACGTAATTGAGCACTTTATTGCCAAAAAATTGATTGATGACAAAGTAGCAGAAGTTAATATTTGCGTTGAACCTATTTATGATGATAACCCCCATATTCCAAGTAATCTTAAGTTTTCCCTAACATGGGTAGAGAACGATAAAACTCATGAGGAAATCATCAGGATCAGTCCCCGTTCCCAGGAGCGATTTACAAGGGCTACACTTCAAAGTATTCACTTTATTAGAGAGCAATTCAAAAATTTAGTGATTAAAGAAAGCACGGCAGATATTGTCCTCGAAGAATCGTCAGGATTAACTTTGTAAAACTTTAATAGCGGTTTCCTAGCGAATTCCTTATACTTGGTTATTTGTAATAGCATAATTGCGATATGCGTTTAATCATATTAATTTGTATCACTGTCTTGACTTTATCAGCTTGCGGGCAAAAAGGACCTCTCTATTTACCAAAGCCTGCGCAGCAACAAAGCCAAACACCATAACGAAGTGAGTTGGAAAATGACTATCCGATTTACCAAGATGCATGGATTAGGCAATGACTTCATCGTTGTAGATGCCGTACGCCAAACTATAGATTTTTCACCAACAACCATTGCCGAACTTGCCAGACGCGATACGGGTATTGGCTTTGATCAATGTTTGATTGTTGAACCTGGCACCGATAGTACAACCGATTTTTTTTATCGCATTTTTAATGCCGACGGCCAAGAGGTTGGTCAATGCGGAAATGGAGCACGATGTCTTGCGCGCTTTCTTCTCCATCAGGGCTTAACCACGAAAAAATTAATTTCTGTTGCAACTTGCACCACCAAGATGCAGTTAATGATCAATGACGATGACACAGTCACTGTGGATATGGGGACTCCTAAATTAAATCCTGCAGATATTCCATTAAGTTTTGAAAATCGTGCTGCTATTTATGATCTGCCACTGCAAAACGGCACCTTGCATTCTGTCCATGCGATTAATGTAGGGAACCCTCACGCGGTGAGTATTGTTAATGATGTTGACAATACTGATGTAGAAAAGCTTGGTAAAGCGATTAGTGAACATAGGCTATTCCCCCAACAAACGAACGCCGGATTTATGCAAATAATCAATAATAATCAGCTGCGACTACGTGTTTATGAACGCGGCTGTGGTGAGACACGAGCTTGTGGTAGTGGAGCAGTTGCTGCCGCTGCAGTAGGCAGACTCTATCATCATCTGGCATCTACAATCCATGTACATTTACCAGGTGGAGAATTAATAGTCGAGTGGCCCGATATTAATGGTTCTATTTATCTAAGGGGACCTGCCAGCTTTGTCTATGAAGGGGTACTGATGCCATGAGAATTGTAATTCTGGGGGCAGGACAAGTAGGTGGAACCCTGGCTCGAAATTTGGCTCGAGAAGACAATGATATTACTCTTGTTGACCTCAATGAAGAACGTCTGCGTGAACTTCAACATCGGCTGGATATTCGTACCGTACATGGTTCTGCGGCACACCCTAATATTTTGATTGAGGCAGGTATTGAGCAGGCTGACATGATCATTGCCGTGACAAATAGCGATGAAATTAACATGATGGGGTGCCAAATTGCTTATAGCTTATTTCGTACTCCTACAAAAATAGCACGCATTCGCTCCCACGATTATTATGAGTATCCGCAATTATTTTGCAATGATCACGTGCCTGTTGATGTATGTATTAGTCCTGAAAAACTTGTTACAGAACATATTGAAAATTTAATTAACTATCCTGGCGTTACACAAATTCTTGAGTTTGCTGAGGGTCAAGCCTTATTAGCCACGATAAAGCCTCAACCTGGTGGAATTATGGTGGGCAAAACCATCCAGCAACTCTATGAGCATCTTCATCCGATTGAAGCCAGGGTTGTAGCGATTTTCCGCGATAAAGTAGCCATTGAACCGGAGCAAAACTGTGTAGTTGGGGTTGGTGATGATGTGCTTTTTATTGCCTCTCCCTCAGCAATTCAACAAGTTTTGATTGCTCTTGGTCGTTATACTCATCCCAACCGACGAATTATGATTGCCGGAGGGGGACACATCGGTTCAAAACTCGCACAAACCTTGGAAGGTAATTACCGTATTAAAGTAATCGATCGTAATTTGTCACGCGCCAGTGAACTTGCATCGCAACTCCACAAAGGAACCGTGTTACAAGGGGATATTGCCGATCGTGATTTATTATTGAATGAAAACATTGAATTTACTGATGTCTTTTGTGCTGTGACGAATGATGATGAAGCCAATATTATGTCTTGTCTGCAAGCTAAGCGATTAGGCGCTCGTCATGCTATTGCACTTGTCAATCGCAATGCCTATGTGGAATTAATTGAAGATAGCAATATTGATCATGCGATTTCCCCGCAATTAATTACTATCGGCAGCATTCTGACTAAACTTCGTCGCGGGAATATGGTGAAAGTCCATCGTTTACAGAATGATGAGGCAGAGGCTATTGAATTAATTACACATGGTGATAATTTGACCTCTCAAGTTGTGGGACGCTCACTTTCGCAAATTGAACTTCCTCCAAGCAGCTTTATTGCCGCGGTCATGCGCGAAGAGAAGTTAATTATGCCCTCACCAGAACTTGTAATGCAATCAGGAGACCATGTAATATTGCTGCTATTAAAAAGACGATATGTTCGACAAATTGAATCGCTCTTCCAAGTTAGCTTGACATTTATGAGCTAAACCATGCAAATCAAAACTATTCTTCGTCTCTTAGGTCTGCTTTTAATGATGTTTAGTGTGAGTATGCTTACTCCACTTATTATTAACTTTATCTTTCATGAGCAATTTTGGTTGCCTTTTGTCGCAGCATTTGCCTGTACATTTACTACAGGTGCTTTCTTGTGGTTAAGCTTTAGAAAACAACACCATGAGCTTAAAATTCGAGATGGTTTTCTCATTGTAGTGCTTTTTTGGTTTGTTCTTTGCCTCTATGCATCCTTACCTTTTATCTTTGCTATTAAGCACCATAACCACAGTATAACGGATGCTTTTTTTGAATCCGTTTCAGGGTTTACCACTACAGGGGCCAGTATCATAAGGCATATAGAAGGACTCCCCCACGCCGTATTATTTTATCGACAGCAGCTGCAATTTTTAGGCGGAATGGGAATTGTTGTGTTAGCGGTAGCTATTTTGCCCATGTTGGGTGTTGGGGGTATGCAGTTATTCAGAGCAGAAACGCCAGGTCCTATGAAAGACAGTAAATTAACACCACGGATTGCTCAGACCGCAAAAGCATTGTGGTCTTTGTATTTACTTTTAACCTTATTCTGCTGGCTTAGTTATTGGGTAGCAGGGATGGATTGGTTTGATGCATTAGGGGAAAGTTTTGCCACCGTTTCTACCGGCGGATTTTCTATGCACGATACGAGTTTTGCCTTTTATCAAAGTGACACGATTGAATTAATTGCATGCTTTTTTATGTTACTAGGAGCAACTAATTTTGCCCTGCATTTTTTAGCGTTAAAGAAAAGAACCCTTTTTCCCTATTGGCATGATGAAGAGCTTCGCTTTTATCTTCTTTTTCTCTTTGGTGCCAGCATACTTATTAGTATTAGCTTAGTGTTTTATGGTTTTTTTGACGCCAATCCCCATGCACTAATAAAAAGTTTGTTTAATGTGATTTCTCTGGCAACAACAACCGGTTTTATGTCAGCCCCCTTTAGTACGTGGCCGACTTATGTCCCTGTGTTTCTTATGATATTGGCGCTTGTAGGGGGCTGTGCGGCATCAACGAGTGGGGGTGTTAAAGTTATTCGTGCTCTTTTAATTTATAAACAGAGCAAGCGAGAAATTGTTCGTCTATTGCATCCCCATGCATTAATACCAATAAAATTTGGCAAACATAGCTTACCCGAACCCATTTTAGAATCTATGTGGGGTTTTCTTTCCGTATTTATTGCGCTCTTTTTGAGTTTAATGATTCTATTTATGGCGTTTGGAAACGACTTTATAACTTCCTTCTCTGCAATTACTGCATCTCTTGCTAATGCAGGTGCTGGCCTTGGAACTATCAGTGAGAACTTTGCAGATCTTAATCAACCCAGTAAATGGTTGTTAATTTTTTCAATGCTTGCTGGTCGCCTGGAAATATTTTCTCTGCTTATTCTATTTTCACCTCATTTTTGGCAAAAATAACGCAGATATTGAAATTTTTTTTCAAATCGTTATGCTGATTGTAACCAACGGATTGGGAAATCTTGATGTGCTTAAACTCTTGGGAGATTAAGGCTATCAAGATCTAACAGGAGTTTGTTATGAGTAATAGTCTTGTGACAGCCTTTCTCACACAGATCGATCTGGTGACAGCACGAAAATTGTTTGCTGAAACTCCTGCTGATTTAACCACGCTGAATTTGATTATTGATAAACTGATTGAGCAGCAAGCTATAGATAAGCTATCTATACTGCTAACTATTCTCAATGAAAATGAACTCGTCGAAAACAGTCTTGAATTAAAAGTCAAAATTAATTTGCACTTATTAATTGAGGCCCTTAACAATTCGAATACTACGAATATCGTTCAATTACTCCAAACATTAAAATCCCTTGTCCCCATTAATAATCAAATCCTTTGGCAAACTATTCTTTCAAGCCTTATCCACTGGATTGAAAATCATCAGCAGCAGGATGATATTTTACTTTTATTACACCATCTTCCACCCCTCCAGCGTGAGCGTTTATACAGCCGACTACTTGAAACAGCTGATGGCAAACCCTTCTGGTTATCTCCTTTGGTAACCTACATTGTGTTTAATCGCCCTTCCAGTGCTTTGAATAAGGAGTTAAATAATCACCTTAGTAAATTGGCAAGCTATGTACTGTTATCCCCTGTTGAACACAACAGTATGAATAATTTAACATTGACGCTTAGTACCGAGCAGCTTGTTAATATCCTTTTTCAACTACGCGCCATTGCAGCAACCTATGCCTCTGATTCTAGAGAAAAGCAACACCATCGTTTTACCGAGCGTCGGCAAATATACCTATCCAAGTATGATGCTCTTGCCACAGCTTTAACTGTAAGAGCAACTCATTCTCAAGCAGAATATGGGCAATTAATTTATAACAACACTGAGCTTGCTAATATTTTGATGATCAAGCGACTGAAAGGACAATTAGCTCCTAATCGTCAAAAAGAGTTAGTCATCGAACTACTTACCCAAAGCACTCAATATGACCGACAAGATCCATTACTAAAGACAGTAGCAACCAACGCCTTCCTGACTGTATTTAGTCAATTATGTCCCAATGAACTAAGTGATTATTTTAAAAAATACTATTCTCAATATGCTAATAAAAACTTGGTTGAAATTATCCGTTTTCTTGATCTTTTCCTTGATAGAGTCCATGACAAAGCCACTATATTAAAGTGTATTAATGACATTGATGATGAAGACAAAATCATCACCATAAACTTTATTACCACGAGTAAATCGCAAAATCGAGACTTGACAGAGGATTGCCTGGAGCGACTCGATGAAAAACAATTGATTAATCTTTGTGGCCACATAGTTGCACTGCGACAAATTATTCAAAATGAACATGAATTACTTTCGGCTACTTACTATCGTGTTTTAGCTAAAAAAATTAGTCAATCGACTATGTCGATGCAGCACCTTTTAGCGTTAGCCAAAAATGTTAGTTTACTTTCCGATACAGTTATTAATGAGTCTATCACCCATTTATCACATCACTTTAAAAGCAATAGTATGTTACGTTATCAGTGGCTAACGGCTTTATTTCTAGCGGGCATTAATAAAGCAACACTTTTACAACCTACCTATGACTTATTGAAACTGCTAAAAATGCCTGAGCAATTAGCTTTACTCCGCGATTTCTCCAGTGAAGAGCTGCTGGCGTTATATCAGCATATGTTGCGTTGCAATGCGGCAAAAGAAGAGTTTAATTGCTTGGCTGAATTGCTCAAAGAAACCTCTCGGCAACCCTTATTGTTGTATCTACTTTTAAATGCACCCTTACGCGCGGATTTCCTTGATAATTTAATGCCCTTTATCGATGATAAAAATTTAATTACACTGATTGATCAATTCATTGACAAGATAGAAGAAAACAAAGACTGCAAAGTCACATTCGATGAAATTCTGAAGCATTTCTGCCAGCGCTTACAAACGACAACCGATGCACGCTCGCCATTACATCATTGGGTCGATGGATGCCAGCAATCACCCAAAATAGCGTTTTATTTACTCAACAATCCTACTTGCTTTTATCTTTTAGCGTCTCGCTCATCAATATTCCAAGATTTTACACCCACTGTTTTACAAGGATACCTCGTAAGTGATGCTGCAGCTGATTTGAAATTAAGAGCCAATCGTGTTTTAAACCTTACCCCATTAACTAAAGACAGTGCCGAAAATGTTGCCCTTCATTTATTAAGTCAATTTCAAACTACTCCTAAAAAGTTACAAACCCTTTTTAGTAATCTGGAAGCTGCACAACAGAGCCTGGATAGTGAAGGGAGAAAAAGTTATTGTTTGTTAAAAGAGGCCTGCTGGCATTTATTGAATCCCAAAGCGTCCTCTTACGAGGATAAACGCTGTGTTGCATTCCTCACAACACAGCTAGGTTTACCGCATTGTTTCGATCCTCTTTTGGTGCGGCTTGCTGTCAATATTAGTCAAGGCGAGGATGCTCACCTTAGTGCACAATACTTAGTACAAATTGAAGCAACTGCTCTCGAGCACATAGCCCCTGAGTCACTGGCGCTTATTTTGACCAAATCAATACAGGAAAAGAACTTAACTAATTGGCAAAAAGTAATCACTTATTTAAACAGCAGAGACATTGATCAAAACTTATACCTGGTAAAAAATTTAATTCTACATATCAAAAACAGTACTAATCCATTTTTGACAGCTCAAGCCATGCAATTTATTACACGCCTGGATAACTTCGAAAAACTCCTTCCTCAATTCAATCAAGATGAACTGCAATGGTTTTTTAGCGAATGTAATAATCCAGCCTACGTTGGAAAATTGACTCACTGGTTTCAATTACTAGTCAATGAAGCATCCTTTGAGAAATTAAACTATAGCTCCTTGCTTGTCTTGCTACCATTAAGTCAGCCTATTCTTGAATCCATTTACAAGCATGAGGCTTTGAAACCACATTTGCAGACTCTTTTTTTGCAATTGGCTAGTCTCAATGCCAAACCTGTACATTTTATAATGCTCTTTAATGAATTATCTAAAGATACCAGTCAACAAAAACGGGAGTTCATTACAAAAACACAACTGTTAACTCATGCTGAGTCAATAGAGCCTAGTGCTTTATTTGTGATCAATATGCTGCTACTCACATTAGACTATTTAAACCCAGACACTTTAGAGGATATCCATTTAGTGTTGCAGCACTTACAACTGATTACCAAGCTTAGTAAACTTCAGGAAAAAGCAGAGTACAGCAATCTTTCACATGAGTTTCAACAACTAATACTAAATACCTTCTCCTACCTTATTGAACAAAATAGTCGTTGGCCCAGTCGATTATTAGTCAGCCAGGAATTTGCTCAAATTGCATTGGTTTGGATAAATAAAGTAGATACAAAAACCATCGAACGTCACCCTTTTACAAAAATCCTCTTACAACATGCACACCTAAAATTTCATGAAACTCTGACTCAAGAAACTCGCTTTCAAGAGTTTATTAAGCAACTTTTAGCCCATCCTCCAGAAACAATGAATGAGGATCAATTTGCATTCCTTTTTGAAAAACTATCCGCCGAAAATCAAAAAGCACTCGCTTATAATTTGTTACAACAGCCTACATTAGGGGATGTTCAATGGTCTTCTTTGATGATACTGGCACAGGCCTTGCCAGCCACAACACTTTATTCTATCTATGCTCAAAGCAAAACACGATTTGTTTTTGTCGATTTACTAGCTCGCCATCATTCAGGATTGACCCTTCTCAGCAACTCGCAAAAAAATACACTGATTGCTGATATTACGTCCGGAAAACAGATACTACGCATTTTAGACAGTTATAGCTCTGGTAAAACAAAAATAAGTTTTGTTGAGGCTATTTTTAATTACCTTGAGACTCAAAGCATCCCACTTACTACCTGGCTTGAGTCCATGAATGTTGATAGTCAAACACTTGCAGCATTTGCCAATTACACGACCAACGAAAAGAATAAACAAAAACTGGGTGCGATAATTAAGGAAAATCATTATTACGAGCGCAGAATTAATGAGTTTTTGCAAAATCCTGCTATGGACTTGCCCTTAGAACCGGGAGGATTATTATTTTCTTTATTTACGCAAACGGCACTTAATCCCTGGAAGGGTTGGTTATGTCAGTTTAAATTATTACCCAAACTCCCCACTGACGTTTTAAGAGAGGTTGTACAGAATCATTTTGAATTATTCGAACAACTTAACCAACTGATCTTTTTTCTTGAACCGCTCAATTTATGTCAAGAAGTTGCTCCCCAAATGTTGCAGAGTGCGCGTTGGTTTCAATCATTACCTTTATTAACGGGCGTCTTAAAGAGTATCTCTCTGTGTCGCTCTAATAATTCAGAGTTTAGAGATGTCGTCTCTCCCACTGCATTGTATCAGCAAATTGTTTTACCGCTTTTTCAAGAGTCTTATTCGTCTTTAGAGATCCCCTTTGATTCACTTTACAATTTGCTTATAGACTACTCACAAACCGTTGCACCACTGTTTCCTGCTCATGCCCAAACAATGCGGAGTTATCTACTTAATTATCAGCATCATCTACAAGTCATTGAAAATTATTCTGCTCCTAAGCTGATACAGCTGTTTAGGCCAGACTCGTATTTTGGCAAAATAAAGAATGGTCAACTTCACAATCTTCAAAAAACAGAAATTGAATTTCTAAGCACTGCAGGTCAGCACCACAAAGAATGGATTTCTGCCAAGCAACTTTCCCCGGCAGTGCTTTTTGCTCAGTTACTAACGACTTTATTGCAAGTCCCTGAAGTATTTCATGACCAGGAATTTAGACAATGGCTATTAAACCATTGTCTATTTTCGCCTATAGCAGAATTTTTGAGTGAAAATCTGTTACAGTCGTTACTTAGTCATTACCCTGCCAAAGAGTTTGAGGAAGAGCTTGCCAACATTTATCAGAATTTAAGGAAAATTGGTTCAGCCCTTGATATCGTAAAGAAATCAAATACCTATTCGACATTTTCTGAGGTGATTACAACCTTATATTCTCAATCCATAGAGGCTTTGACACTCGAAGTAGAAGTAACAACTTTTGCTCACCTCCCTCACTTATCCAATCTCTTGGGAATGCTTTTGCAAGCCAAAAAAACGCATTTATCGCAGCAACAAGTTGAGGCGTTATTACTCCCAACAAAATATAGTAATCACATGGATTTGGATTGGTTTCATATGGAGAGGGGGAAGCTTAGTAATATTGAAGATGAACTAATAGAGCGCTGTCGTAAATTAGCCATTTGGGGATTTAGTGCCAATAATGATAGCCAGAATTTAGCGCGATTAACCGCAATATCGCGTTCATTTATAAAAGATAGTTTAGAAAGTCTTGCGTATATTTTTAACGCGTATCAACCCCTTGTTTTTGATTCAAAACAAATTCTGACAGTCAATAAACTAATACATCTCATCGATGGAATTTATGCAGACCCGCAAAAAAGTTCCACCTTGCTAAAATGCTTAAATCCTGCTTTTTTAAAAGACCTCACCTGCTTCATGCTGAAAAACCCAAAAACTCATGAGAGTTTATTACGTAAAATTATTTATGCAGGTTTTGGTAAACTCTGCCAGAGTCTTATCGATATAGAACTTAATAGTGAATGGAAGATTAAACGAATTGATGAGAGTCAAAGTGAATTTATTGAGCAACTCTCTCCTGTACAGTTTGCCAATTTAACAAAAGAAAACTGTGAAAAAATTCTTATTCTGCAACATTTTCTTTTTACCATTAAAGCCCCCGCTGACTTTGAAGGCTGGCATCCTGGTGAGGAGCACGGACGAAATTATGCCCTTTTTTGTGCGGATGCCGCTCTCTACAAGAGCCTTCTTCATTTACAAAATGTAATTACCCAATCTGAGCTTCCCAATGATCTCGCCATACAAGCCCAGCAAAATCTGGAATATTGCTTTCACACTCTTACTCTAGAAACGAAAATCATCTCTTACAATACCGTCATGGAAAAATTTCATAAGGAAGTAAATACGAAACAGCCTGGTGTTTATTTTCATTGGTTGCGTCTATTTTCCTTTTTAATTGAAGACAGCGAGCGATTAATTTCTTCGTTTTTAAGTTGGTTATTGCAAACAGACGACCTTGATTTAGAAAAACAGCCCTTCCTGGAAAAATTATTACTGCATATTTTAAATCATGATCTGTTCGATGCATTGTGCAAACGACTCTCACAGATAGAAGGATTAACTAGCACCAAAGCAAATTGGCTTTTTGCACACATGGCAAAATTGCAGGCTAGTGCAGCTCATTTTATCCCTAATATAGTGCTTGCATTTTCTTGGGATTGGCTGAAAGACCATCTACAAAACTCCACAACAGAGCAGTTGATCTTACTTGATACTGCATTACATCAAGAGCAACATATAGCTGCAATCACCGCAAATACGAATACGAAATTAGCACTAATCTCAATTCTTGATAAGTGTCAATTTGTGGCTAATGACTTAATCAATTTACAAAAAAATATCGATAATAAAACTATTAAGTCTCTAATTAGTGCTCATTTGTTAGGACGCAAAGATTATATTGAAAAATTACAGGGTGAGTCGTTTCTCTCTCAATTGTCCACCGCGGTAAAATCTATTGCGCCACGATTACACCCTCTTGCAAAACATATGCATCTGGCGCAGCTTCCCTCGGATGCGTTAAAACAACTACATCCGGAAGCGGCAGCAACATTATTTTGTTCCATTAAAGATTTTCATCACCTCAATGAAACTTATGCTGAACCCTTTTTACACCTAATAGGTGAACACGATGAGGTGTTTATTAAATATTGGCTCACTTATTTTGGTACTCTTCCAAACAGTGAGACACCCTTAATTACTCTAGCAAACATTCGCACTAAAAAATTTATCACTGCGCTTACCAATCTTGCTGATGAGAAAAAGCGCGCCATTCTCTCTCTGTTAGTTAAGCATCAGGATAAACTTGGCTTGACAACCCTTCAGCAACTCACTCCTTTATGTGAGGAAGCTCATCTGAATTATGCGGTATATCTTTACCTCTATAAAGGTCAAGCAGAAGCTGTTTCAATTCAATTTATCCTTGACTTAACAGACAAGCTTCTTGAAAAAAAAGCTGCATTTTCTTCACAAACTATCCAGTTGCTTATGAGACTTAGTGAGGGTACTGCCTTTAGTGCACTACGTGGAAAACTGGGCAGAGCGACGAGTGATTACTTACGTAGCAGTGCTTTATTTGCTGATTGCTCCCTATTTTATGATGAGGGTCACTTAAATATTAAGCGAATGCAAAAGCTAGTTCCTCTGCATTCAAGTCAGACAACAACGGACACGCAACACAGCTTTCTTCAGGTTTTTACAAAATCATTTAAAAGTATGTTCATTGGAGCTGTCGAGACAACTTCCTTGCAATTAAACGATTTGGCAGTGAATCCGTTAATCGACTTAATTATGAAAAAAACCGGTAAATTGCAATCCTTTGATTATTTTTTAATTCATTACCAGGGGAAACTGGAGCCCCTACAGCGTTGTTTCAATGATTATCTTGATCATTTAGCTGAATCTCACATATCAACAAAAAAGGAACGGCTTCAAACACTTGCATGGCTGCTCACCCGGACAGAAATGAAGTTAGAGATTAGAGAAATACTGTTCAATGGTTTGCTTTCCCATCCTCAATTATTTAGTGAAGAAGTCAGTGCCGCGTTACTACTTTTTGATTGTAAACAAAGTATTCTTCGTTTTGGTATGAGCGGTGATTATAAAACCGTAATAAATTTATGCAAATTGGGTTTAACCTTCCTGGAAACTGGTTCTGAGAATAAAAAAATTGCTGAACGGGCGTTACAAGAAGCTCAATTTGAATCGTCCATACATTCAACTCAAGGATTTTTAGCAGAGTTTCGAGTTTGGATTAAACGTAGCTTTTTTTATGGTTGGGAAACTTGGTGGGAACCTAAAAAACCTCACTATGTTTTACTTTATGATTCCCAACGCCAAATATCTTCTCCGACAATAATTTTCCAAAAACTAAGCACCACGGATACAGTTGATTCTGACTATGTCGAGGAAAAATCACAACCTCGCGAAAATCTTGAAACGATTCTTGCCCGCATTGATGACAACAATCTCACTATTCCAGTACTTATCACAGTAGTAAATGCCTTGGCTATTTATGATTGGCAAAAACCTGTTCTTACAGAAATAGACACAAGAAAAGAGGTGGATGATTTATTTACAATGATATGGCAACGTAGTAAATGGGATCAAAGCCTGGCGACATGGCTGAGCCAGCACTTTGAACCTTTTCTCAATAATCGACGACGTTTAATTGGTCTTTATCTACAAAACAATCAACAGGAAAAATTAACATCGCTGTTGTTAACTGCAGCAACAGGACCTGGTCTGTTTCATGATGTCGCAAAACTTTTACTGGAAGCGCAAGAACCTGAGCTTGTCCCCAATCAAATTGAACCCCCTCCTTGTGCAGCAAACTCCGTCTCGATATTGAATAAGGTAACCAGTAGGATTTCATCCTTATCCTCTTATTTTTGGACCACCCAGGCTAACACTACCGATACCCCAGAAGCCGCAGCCCCTCCTCCACAACAATCGTGGTTTTTCAATTTATTTGGACGATGAAAAAAAGAACAACAAACTTCCTCGGAGGGAGCTAGCTCCCCTCGGGGTGTGTAGAGTTTGAATCAACTTGACATGCTATTTTTGTTTTAGAAATAAACTCTATAAAGCAAGTACAGGCCAATAAGTAACAAAATCACTGCAGTAACCAGCAGATAAGTCGGATTAGCTAACCACCATTGTCCAGCCTTTTGTGAAAACTCAGGCACCATTAATCTTAAAATGCCGACAATAAGCGTTAGCCATCCAATAATAGTAATAATTACCGGCCAACCCATAACCCAAACATTATGACTTATTACTAACAACAAGCCCAGAATAATGGTGATGGTGGCAATAAAAACTAATAATGCCCGTTGTACTAAAATATCCCCCATTACTGCTTTTAAATGCTCTTGACGAAACAGGGTATAAAGACTAACTATGATCAAATACCACCCAATTACCTGGGCTAAAAAAATCGTGATGTCCATGATTTTGCCCCCTAAAAAAACACCTACCCCTAAGGTCGTTGACAACTCACCTAAAATGTAAATCAACTTACCCTACTTTAAGTATAATCCTTGGCTACAATTTACTCGTCGAAGTTGATACTAAAAAAGCATTTTTATCCGTATCGAGTCTTAACCTGGTATATTCTTTGGTCGTAAAAAGAGAATGACCAGTAGTTACTGCATTGAGCGGGCGCCTTTGTACTCTGAACTTGCCAAGAATGCTGATAGCTGCTGAATTTGAGACGTTCTCAGCAAGAGTCAGTGCATCCTCACCATTTTTATCAACCAGTGTTAGACTAGCACCGGCATCTAGTAACTCCTTAAACAGCACAGTATTGGTATGAGTATAAGGTGATTGACATGCTAACATTAAAGGAGTGCGCCCATCTTTATTCCTGGCATCAATCATAACGTCGTCACAAGCAAGAAAAATTCTAACCAAGTCTAAATAGCCATAGTCACAGGCCATTGCCAGCGGTGTTAATTTCTCACTACCACACGGATAATTAATTTTAAATCCGCGTGCTTTAATTAATAAATTTATAACCGATTTTTGATTATTACCGATTGCATAAGAAACAGCATCACTAATTTGTGCAGGACTCAAATAATCAAAATTATTATGCAAATTTAATATTTGTCGCACCGTTCTTTCTTCACCATTTTGCGCACTGATGGCTAAAAAACCAACTTCTCTGCTATTTTTATAGGGGACCTGTTCGCGAAAAACGGGATAAATATCGTTTAATTGTTGAAGACGTCTTTTTAATTCAAGAGAGGGATGAGCAGCGATAAAATCTGTATTAAAAATGAGTCTTTGTTTATCCGAAAAACTTTCACTAAGTTGAGCGACAAGACCTTCATGATTCAAGATTAGGTATGGATATTCATCATTTTGTCGATAAAGCTTGTTAATATCAATAAATAACCAATGCGTATCTAATTTCTTAAGCCCTACAGCATGATTCTCACAACTCAATACCATGGACACCTTATCTGTCATTTTTAGTAATTGATGCAGTTGCGTGAAATAATCAATGGCATCTTCGCTGGTATCAAGCGCCACTGTTTTTAAAAGAAAACGCTTCACATGATTATTTCTCGCCAATTTATGACGAATTAACGATAAAATAGTATCAATATTGGTTTGGTTCAGTCGTTTCGCATAAACATCATCATACTCTTCTGGACTTTGAGCAAGACAAACAGACTCAAAAAAAGACTGGACATCTAAGAGTTGATCTTCATACCAATTAATGGCCTCTTTACTCTTTATTTTTAAATTAATACGCTCTATTTTAGAAGTGATATGATGCTTGTGCTGTCTAATTAAATTTAATCGCTGATAAAAACTCTGATCATTATCAAGTGCTGCATCCTGAGCCCAAGTCACTGTAAAGCCAAAGCAAACACCATCATCATGAACATAATCAAAATAATCTAATAGTGAGAGTATATCGCTGTGTTTTAAATATTTACTGTTGGTGGTCAAACTCTCCGAATTGGTAACCAAGAGTCGCTTAACCACAATGATTGTCGCTACCATCAATAACAAATAGACGACGTATATCATCTTACTTGTCCTCATCAAACTTTAGAAAACAACCCACACATGATTAGGCAGCATGGAAAATAAAATGCCAGCTTTTTATGCCAACTGTGAGCCAATAGTCTCTTTATAAGTAGTTTCAGGACTACAAGAATCAATAAATTTTGAAACGACAGTAGTACCCGTACGCGTTGTTAGATGAGCCAAAGTATAGGGTAACGAAATAACACCAAGAAGAGCACAACAAGGAAATAGTATCGCTGTTACACAAGCAACCATACCACAAAAATTACCAATGTCTCGTACTTCGCGTGCAAATTTAGACTTTCCAACTACACTGGCAACACCTGCAGTTAAATACGATGCAGCGCAAACAACAGCAGTTAATGCAGCAATAACTCCGGCAACTGCTGTGCCCAATGCTAGTGCAAATGGGGCATACAGCGGTGCACTTAAACTAAGTGCAATATCTTTACCACTGCTATAAGGCGCAAAAAAGCTGGGGACTTTCTTGTTATAAAGATCTTTTGATTCATTCCAAATGACATCTAATGCTTTAACAACAAAATTTTCACTTGCCATAGTTATCCCCATAAATATCATCCCTGTTAAATCATATTAAACCAAATCTTCCTCCAATGTTAACCATTTTTTACCAAGCACTTCCTGTCTGATGTCTTGTATATGATTGCCATTATCAACAAATATTACGGTAGGTTGATGTTGGTGGCAGACTTCGTTGGGTAATTGAATAAATGAGGCAATAATAATTATATCCCCTGGGGTTACCAGATGAGCAGCCGCACCATTGACACAGATGTCACTTGAGTTTTTTTCACCCGTAATCGCATAGGTTTCAAAGCGAGTCCCTGCGGTCACATTCCATACATTAACCGCCTCATTGGGTAAAATATTTGCAGCAATAAGCAATTCAGGGGAAATCGTAATACTTCCTTCATAATCAAGATCCGCCTGAGTCACTCGAGCACGATGGATTTTTGATTTCAGCATTTTTCTATAAAACATGGCATCACCCTGAAAATTAAATAGCTTGAGATAATTTGAATTCAAATTGAAGAGAAAATGATACCACAGAGCGCATTTTGCAAACAGCTTGCTTGTTTTGTGTGAGCAGTCCACTGAAAAAAGTAGATTGCTACAACGATTAATGCCTTGAAATTTCTTCCAAAGTTTCACCTTTGAGCTCATCTTCAGGGAAATTTGTAGCAATATCACCCAAAGAGAGCACACCAGCTAATTTTTTATTTTTATTTAATACAATCAAACGGCGAATTTGATTGTCTTTCATATATTTGGAAGCTTTCCTGATATCATTCGTTTCAAAACAATAGAAAACCCCTTGGTGCATGACATTTTCTATAGGGGGTATCGAGTCCTTTACCTGCAGCAAGCCCACCAATCACAAGAGCTCTATCAGTAACAGTACCAATAGCTTATCAGTAGCTTTATCACCTATCGGTAAAAAACCTACATCCAATTCTCGCATTTTTTTAGCAGCGTCGCTCAGTGTGCTGGTCCCTAGTAAATATTCAGGATTTGGAGTCATGATTTCTTTTACGTCCATGATGCACTCCTTAAACTTGCGATGTCTATTAATTACCGCTTCATGGTCAATTTTAATCAACATACCGGCATTTTTAGCCCATGCAAAGAATGACCTTATAACTTTGAATATAACAACTTTTGAACAGAAGTGACAAAGAGGGATGCTTTGCTGTTTTATGAGGGGATAATAATACCTTTGATGCTTAAAGCATCAAAGGTATTAAAATACCATCAAAGAAATGATGTAGGACCTTCTTTTCTTTCTTCAGCTTCACGCTTCTCTTGTTGTTCTTGTTGTTCAAAAGTATTTATTTTTTGAGTTAGGTCCGTACTTAAAGCTTTCGCCTTAACTACAGTTTCGGTGTCAGTTTTCCAAAAAGAATTGGGATTTGTAGTAACCAAACCGATGAACCAATTCGCTACCTGCTTTAAAAGCTTCAATGCTACTAGATAAGACTCTGGCTCTTTTGATAGATTACCTTTTAAGGCTGTATCTACTAAAGTTTCTAAATTCTTTAGAAAAGATTCCTGAACTTTTTTATCGAAAGGATTCTCAAGTAATTTGTTCGCTTCCTGATCTAAGTTTGAATGTAAACGCAGAGCAGCATTGCGAATATCTGCTTTTCTACTTTCCCCTTTGGTTTCCGGTAAAGCAACATTCACGTAGTCTTTAAACTCTTTAAGTAAATCTTTTAGCTCACCGCTTAATTTATCAATTTTTGCAACACGCTTTTCCTCAGCGATACGTCTCTTCTCTTCCTCTGCGCGTCTTTCCCTAATTTCTCTTTCTAGCTTTGCAACTTTTTCTTCCTGAGCCGATTGCTTGCTAGCTTTAACTTCAAGTACAGCTTCTAGAGCGGATCCTTTCTTTGCTGATACAGTTTCAGCTACCACTGGTTTTCTAATTTGCTTCTCCTCAAGTTCCGCTTCTAAATTTTCCTTCCAATCTTTAAAGTACTCAAAAATTGGTCTTAAATTTTCTTGTGAAAATTGAGCGAGCTCTTGTACATTCTCACCTTTGACCGCAGAAAGATTCCCTACTTCTTTAAGATACTTTGTCTTAGCCTCATCTAATAAGTTTATAGCTTCAGGTAAATTACCTGCTGTATAAAGCTCTATCACTTGTGCGTCAATGTTTAGTAATTCTTTTTTTAATGCTTTTAATTGCTCTAATTTGGATGGCTTCTCTGTTCTAGTTCTGGACATAATGTTTTCCTCTATTTGGGGTCTAATCGTAATTTTAGCTAATAAAGCTTAAGCCAAGATGATGAATTTATTGCTGGCTTGTTTGTTTTTAGTTAAGAAATGATAAGGAAGGGTCTTATTTTACAAAAAATTCACAAAAGAACATAAAAAAATTATTTAAAAAAATAGGTTTTCTACGGTTAATTAGGTATCATCATTCACTTATCGCATTGAAAATAATAAGAATTAATAAGGAGATTAATCCATGTTGCGATTTACAAAGAGTGCTCTCGCTGTTTTAGTCTTAGGTAGCAGTTCATTATTTGCAGGCACGATGGGTCCTGTTTGTGTTCCTGGTAATGTTACCGTTCCATGTGAGTGGCAGGGTTGGGATTTTGGTGTTAAAGCACTCTATCTTCAATCGACTTACGATGTAGATTATGGGTACGGCCCCTATAGATCATCAGACAATATTACCCGTTACTATCCTGACGTAAACACCGATTGGCATTGGGGATTTATGTTAGAAGCGTCGTATCATTTTAACACGGGTAATGATTTAAATCTGAATTGGTATCACTGGAAAAATGACATCGATTATAGTTATGCAGGCGCCTTTACTCCTGGCTTTAATGCGGGACTTTATGGTACCACTCGTTTTGAACCTCAATGGGACGCTGTTAATTTAGAATTCGGTCAACATGTCGATTTCGGTGAGTTTAAAGATATTCGGTTCCATGCCGGTATACAATATGCCCGCATAAAAAATGAAACGAGATCATCCGGCTATATCATTCCGGGAGCACTTCCTTTCTACCTCTCAATTGATAATACATTCAATGGGTTAGGTCCTCGTGTTGGTATGGATATGACCTATAATTTTGGTAATGGATTGGCTATTTTTGGTAATAGCGCTGCGGCCATTCTTGTGGGTGATTCAAAATTCAATACCGGAGCCACTATTCTTAGCGTACTGGGCTTAGCTGCTAACGGTTCAAAAACTACAATTGTACCTGAATTGGAAGCTAAACTTGGGGCTAAATATGGCTGGGCAATGACTCAAGGTAAATTGACTATTGATGCAGGATGGATGTGGGTCAACTATTTCAATCCTACCCATTTCATCGGTGTACTTGGTGGTAATAATGAATCCAATTTTGCATTACACGGTCCATTCATTGGTCTAAACTGGCTAGGAAATCTCTAATTTCTAGAAAAGCCTATCGTCTGGATAGGCTTTCATACCCTGCTTGAATCATAGAGTTAACATAACTTGTTGAATATTTTCTTATTATGAATAAAAAATAATCTTTCTTTAAAAAATTTGTTCTATACTGTAGATAAAAACTACTGCAGGAAGCCCTCTGAATGAAATTCTTCTGTATAGCCTGTTGTTTTTTCTACAGTATTTGCTTGTCCGCTAATCCTAAAATTATCATTGGCACACCTGTTTTTAATCCTCCTTATGTCATTGCAAGCCCGGCGATAACGCAGGGGTTTGACATTGATCTAATGAACGCTATTTGCTCTAAGCTCCAGTGGGACTGTAGTTATAAGTCATTTGCGTTTATTGATCTTCTTGATGCCATCCGTAACAATGAAGTTGATCTCGCTATTGGCTCCATTGTAATTACACCAGATAGAAGGCAAGAATTCATTTTTAGTATTCCCTATTTACCGTGTGATGGTGGCTTTACTGTATTGAAGGATAGTCCTGTCAAGAATGTCGATGATTTGCAAGGAAAACGCATTGGCGCCTTACGTCCAAGGGAATATTACCACTATCTCGCCGAAAATTTTATCGACCAATTCACAATAATCCCTTATGACCATTATCAGGATATATTCCTGGATCTTAAAAGTGGCAAACTCGATGCGGTCTTTGGGAATTACTTTAGTGGGCTTTATTTAGCACATCAATATCCCAATGATGTCAGAGTCCTTACAGAGCATTTTCAAATAGGTGAAGGACTGGGCATTATCGCCTCCCCTATCAATCAGGATAAAATCACACAAATCAACAAAGCTATTTTACAATTTCAAGTAGATGGTACATTTATTGGGCTATACAACTATAATTTTGAGTTTTTTACTCAACATCCCAATATCAGCAATTAACAAGGCTCTTTTAATTTCCAGCGTTTATGAAGCCAATGCCACTGTTCTGGATGTGTGAGTATTATGCGCTCCAGGGCTTGATTGTAGGCCAGTGTATTCTGATAAATTGATTCTTGTGCTGTCTCATAATCTTTCCAATAGATTGGCTCATGAAATTCAAGCACGTGTTTACCATTGGGTAAACGATAACCTGCTGCTGGCACTACAGGAACACCTGTGTGACGAGCAAAACTCGCTAAACTACGATAAGTTCCTGCCTTTTTACCAAAAAATTCAACCGCGACGCCATCGCGATTGACCAAAGAGGCGTGCTGATCGAGTACAAACACTACCGCATGATTCTGATCAAGCGCATTGCAAACTTGCTCGAGAGAATTTTTTTTGGGGATTACATTTAGACCCGCACGGTAATAACGTCGAAATAGCAATTGTTCAATAGTCTTATTACCCAAGGTTCGACGAATAAAATGAAACTGCCCCTGAAATTCCTTAAAATTTAATATCCCACCCAGGGGGGCAAATTCCCAATTACCGAAATGACCGGTTAAAATCAATACACCTTTTTCTTGAGCAACGATATCCAGTAACCGTTGGTATCCACGAACTTCTACCCGCTCGCGCAATTTTTTCTCACTCATGAATCGCAGCTGAATAATTTCTTTAATAGAAGTGGCCATGTGAGAATAAAATGCTTTTGCCAATCGCTCTTTCTGGATTGAATCTAGCTGATTACCAAATACCTGATTGATGTTTGCACGAATAATACTGCGCCGATAGGGAACAAATCGATGTAAAAAACGCCCCATCCATGAGATGCGTGCATTATCAATTTTCGTGCTTAATTCAGTCACAAGCTTTAATCACTATACAAGCGTTCATGCTGGCAAATCCTCGATTGATCATCATTGCGATTTTAGCCTTCTCTAGATGCCGATGTGCCGCGTTAATATTTAAATGCTCACCGGCTGATGTTGCCTTGGTAAAGTTAGCAATACCTGGTACACATTTATCTTTCAGCGCATAACTGGTTAATACTGCATCAACAACACCCGACGCACAAATAGTATGTCCCACTGCCCATTTAAAGGCTGTCACCGGTGTGTTTGCAAAAACATTCTGAATTGCTTGTGCTTCACTGTCATCTGATTTGATATTTCCATTCCCATGCGCGACGACGAAATCAATGTCCTTAGCCTCTAAATGATGTTCGTCCAAGGTACGTTTGATTAAAGCAGTCAGTGCCTCACCATCCGCCTCAAGAGAAAATAGGCCGTTTGCTTCACTTGCTGACATCCCCCCGGCGATTTCGCCAAAGCAACGGGCGGAGCGTGCTCGCACACTGGCTTCACTTTCCAGAACCAAGGCCGCAGCACCTTCTGCTAGAATGGTACCATCATGATCATGGTTAAAGGGCTTTAGATCGTGCTCACTGATTACCCCTAATTTTTCATAGTAATACAGAGCTTGTGGCTCAATACCCATATCATAGGCGACCACCACAGCTCGGTCAGCTTGGCCCTGCGCAATGGCATGATAAGCTTCGATTAGAGCTTGCGCTCCGCCCACAGCGTGGTTGGTAACATTGTGATTAGGGCCTTTAAAACCATAGGTAATACCGGTATAAGCAAGCACGTTATTGGGCAGAATACGTAACAGCCACATAGGGTGTACTTCATTGAATAGCTGGTCAGCGAAAGCTTTCATATCCCCTTGTGTTTTGGCCAACAAGGGTAAAAAATCTTCTTGTTGAAAATATTTATTGCCCGGTGAGCCAACATAAACAGCTGTTCTGTCATTAAACACGTCCACCATTTCAGGCTCTAGTGTAGTGCGATAGTCCACTAGTTGACTGTGATTAACCGCTTGCATTGCTGCATTAATACCGATTACATCTTGTCTGGAAATAACTTTCATTAATTTTCGATCAGGCAGCATTTTTGCAGGCTGAAAATTTTTCAGCTCACCACCTAATCGGTGCGACCAGGACGATAAATCCCATTGTTTAATTTCATCGATGCCAGTCTGCCCCTGTAAAATGGCATCCCAAGTGCTATCCGCTGTATCACCACAGGCGGTTAAAGCACTTAATCCCGTAATAAAAACACGATTGGAGTTTTTCATTAATTTTCTCCTCCAAACTCGGGATGCTTAAATAATAAGCAACTATTTGAGCCACCAAAACCAAACGAATTAGAAAGTACAACCCCTAATGATTTTTCGCGAGGACCATCAACTACGTAATCAAGATCACACTCAGGATCGGGTGTCGTTAAATTGGCAGTTGGGGGAATTTGTGCATGTTGAATACTTAGCACTGACAATACCGCCTCAAGCGCTCCTGCAGCAGCAATCAAATGACCAGTTTGGCTTTTTGTTGAACTTGTTGGCAGATGCTTCACATGATCTTTGAATACCGCTTTTATAGCATTGGTTTCACTTAAATCATTCATTTTAGTGGAAGTACCATGCGCATTAATATAATCAACATCACGGGCAGTAACTCCAGCGTCATCCAAAGCACGCTGAATAGCCTGAATTGCACCATCTCCATTGGGATGAGAATCAGTAATGCGATAAGAGCTTAATGAGTTTCCTTCACCAGCTAGTTCAGCATAAATCTTTGCGCCTCGAGCTTTTGCCTTGCCCCATTCTTCAAGAATTAAAAAGGCTGCACCTTCGCCTAAAACGAAACCATTACGAGTACCATCAAAAGGTCTGCTCGCAGTGGTTGGAGTATCATTATACGTTGACAAGGCACCCAACAGACAGAAACTTGATAAACCCAATGGGTTAATCATAGAATCAAAACCACCTGCTAGCATAAAATCCGCTTCACCTCGACGAATGACTTGCATGGCAAGTCCAAGGGCCTGACCTCCTGAAGCGCAAGCTGTATGTACAGAAGACGCATAGCCCTCTATACCAAATTGTTGTATTAGCAATGAAAGACCAGAATTTGACGTCGTTTTACCAAAATCAACCAAACGATAAAAATGCTGGGACTGCTCTTGTAAAGTTTGCCAGTTAATAATGCCGTCTTTGGCACAAGTATTTTGAAAGCGTTGCAAATAATCAAATTCGGCAGTCATCATCCCACTACCAGTCACCACGCCCCAGCGAGAAGCAGTCTGCTTATTAGGAAGAATACCTGCATCATCAAATGCCTGAAGTGCTGCATCCAATGCATAATGGGTGAATGCCATTGCAAAGCGATTATGCTTACCTTTAATAAGGGGACTAGGCTGAAAATGCTTTACTTCTGCCGCAATTCGAGTTGGAAACCCACTGGCATCAAATTGCTGAATTTCAGAAATACCTGAATTGCCCGCCATTAAATTTTGCCAAGTAGAATTGACATCATTGCCCAAGGGGGAAACGATACCTACTCCAGTAATTGCAACTCGTCTATTGTTCATAATTAGCAACCCCTCGCAGTCATAACCAACTCTAAAACACAGACACGCTTCCCTTCGACTTCACTGCGATAACTTAAAATTAATTGACTATCATCTTGTTGTTTGACTTTAACATGGCAGGTGACCGTATCGCCTGGATGAATAAAATCATTCATTTTTATTTTACGTAACTCGCTGATTTGGTAGGCCGTATTAAATTTTGATTGCGCCAAAAACTCTCGCGCTAAATTAAGCTTACACTCTAATAAAACAGTCATCGGCAACACCGGCTTTCTTGGAAAATGATCCGGAAAATAAGGTGCTGCTCGAGTTACATTTTTTTCTGCGATTAATGAGACGCCAGGTTCTAGCGCAACAATTCTATCAAAAGATAGCGCAGGAATAGGTGGAATAACTTCAGTTGTCATTATTTGCCAGGGAGAACCAGCACTTTGAGACCAATTCCCAGGTCGATTTATTTCATGAAATTGTCGGCGAACCTCTTCGACATCGATGAATTCCTCCATGGGAAGCAGGGGCCCCAAAGCACCATCGACTTCGAATACAATTTCATTACGAATACGTGCAACACTGTGATACTGCACAGCGGTATCATCAAGCCGCTCGATGAATGACTCTAATTCAAGAGTTTCTCCGACATAGGCAGAACGATAGATACGTGCACTTGCTACTACACCAGCCACAGGACGCAAGGTAAATCCATTAAAAGACATGACGTTCCATGCAGCCAATTGCCCAAGTGTTTCACCAATTAATGAAGGAATGAAACAACGTTTGCCTGTCTCATCATAGCATAGATAGGCATCATCCTGTGTGATATGCTTTATCCCCCGAATGGATTCTCCAGGAGATAACTGCAAAATTCTATCGACAAATAAAAACCGCATCAGGCCGGAGTTTCAGCTTTTTCATTAACTGCAACAACAACCAATTTACAAAAAGTTTCTACTGTAAAGAGGCTTGGAATCTCATTGACCTTTAGATTAGCTTTGAAATGCTCGGCAGGTACTTCACTTAAGTAGTTTTTAAGTGCTTGCATACCGTTAGCAGTTAACACACCGCCTTTTTCAAACTCATCTTCAGCCAAATCGCCACGAGCGTTTTTTTCTAATTGGCCGCGAGGGATCTTGATGCTGAATTCTTTTTCCAGTTGGAAAACCAAATCAAGAAAATCAATAGACTCTGCGCCTAAATCAGCTATCAGACGACTATTCAAAGAAACCTCTTCTTCGTCAATAACCAAGACATCAGCGATAATTTCCCTTACCTTAGGGTATACGCTTTCTACATTCATGTTTATTCCTCTAGAACTCTACTGGTTTTTCAAAACCCGGGAGTATATCATAATTTTTTAATAGACAGCTACGGCAACAAAGAGAAACACCAGATAAACGATTAATCCTTTTTGAACATATTGAAAAAATTATACCCACTCATAGATCAAGAACCGTTAAAATCTTAAGGCTATAAAAAAAAACAGTTATCTCTTATACTTTTCCTTTGGTGTTGAAAAATTTCTTAAGATTTTTCTTAAAAGGTAGTGGGGAATAATGCAAAAAATAAAAATAATCCTTTTGTCCGTTCTTGTTTCTTTACCATTCCATCTTGCTCATTCTTATACATCTCCTAATACGAGCTCGCAATCAATAGAGGTTAACCAAAATCAAGAGTTCCGCGACATGGTCATTGCGCACGTTCGCTCAGTTGCAAATAATGTGATTGTCCATACGCCTTTAGCAGCAACGCAACTAGACGTTCTATGGAATAAATCTTACCAAATTCCAAATTGGAGTACTGAAATCAGCGTTTATTATCAGGGCACCAAGATTGGACGAGGTAATGCACAAGGACAAGATTTGGCACACGTGGTGCAAACAGCCACCGAAAATGCTTTAAAAAATACCACACTAAAACAAATTACCGGAAATGAGTTGGCACAATTCCGCTTCAAGGTTAGCTTTGATTATTATCCCACACAAACGTATTCTTTTATTGAGTTTATGAAAAAAGGGTTAGAACTTTTAGGGAATCGTGTCGCAGTTCGCGTTCTGGATGTCCCAACCATTAAAGACCAAGTGGCCAATAGCCAAGAATATTTGCTCAATGTCATGCACCCCTCTTTACATGGTTTTTTTAAATTTTATGATGCCGGACAAGATAAACCAGAAGAGAAATTACGCACCATTTATAGCGCTTCAAGTTTGTATACTTTTTTAAAACTCTATAAATTTAACCATGACCCTAAACTTGAAAAAAATTTCAAACCCATTGCCAAGTTTATTTTATCCATGCAAGTACCTTCCGGACCACATGCAGGAGGATTTTATTATTCTTATGATCCTGCTTCGTCCCAGAAACAATGCCGTGTTGTTGTAGGAACAACCTCGAAAACAATTTTTACCCTTTTAGAGTTATATCGTTTTTATAACGATGATAGTTATCTTACTGCTGCCAAGAAAGCCGGGGATTGGCTGTTAACCATGGTAAAACCCGATGGCAATGTGACACCTATTGCTGTATGCAAAAACAATGACTGGCATGTTTATGATAAACAGTCTTTCCTTTATTCTGGCCAAGTACTCTCAGCCCTGTCGCGCCTTTATGCAATCACCCAAGAGAAGCGTTACTATAACGGCGCGACAAAAGTCGCAAATCACTTCAAAGATGAGGTTAAAAAGCAAAATATCTTTGTTGGTGATGATTTCCGACCCAAAAACTCTATCTCTACCAGTTGGGTCCTAATGTCCATGATTGATTATGCCAAAATCAATAATGACAATACCTATTTAGACATCATTCGCCAAACCTCTGCAAAACTATTATCGCAGCAAATTACCGATAATCATGATGCATATACCTATGGACGTTATCGTGATGCTATCACACCAAGTGGTAATGGGTGGATTAATGAGGTCATGGGAGTACTGTATGATTTTTGTCAAACCACTCATTTTACGGACTGCAACCAATATCGTAAACCAATGATATTGACGACTCGTTGGTTATTACAAAATGCCTACACAAAAGCCAATACCTACGACGTAAAAAATCCAGAGCGAGCAATTGGCGGCTTTATAACCAACTTTAGTACTCAAACGGTTCGTACAGATGCTGTTTGCCATGGTGTGAATAGTTTACTTAGCTTATTAGCCATGGTCAGTGATAGTACACAGCCACTACTGACAGTTCCCGAGAGACCTTTAGCAGAAATTTTGCCTTCTCTAAGAGCAGGTAGATTACCTGGCTAGTCTGCAAAGAGTTTACAGAAGTTTTCAATCATTTTTATGAGGTACCACCAACAATTGGGGTACCTCATAAAAACCATATGATTCTGTTTTGCTCATAATATGATAAAATTAGACACCTTTTTTAACTCTGGGTCTTCCAATGGCTCAATATATTAATTTACTTAATTTAACGGCGAGCAATCGCTCTTTAGTACACCAGCTTCTCACCGCCACCCCGAATAAAACTACATTTGCAATGGGTTCACACTGGATAGATGACGAAGAAATTATCTTCAGCCATCGCATTATTAGGCATTTAGACTCAACAAGCTCTAAAAATGTTTATGAGGTATTAGGCAATAACATTTATGGCAAAGGATGTTTTGGTGAGCTTTATTTAAGCTTGTTAACCATCTCTATTGATGAGAGCGAACTAATTACCAAAATTAAACCTGAGGATAAGCAACGCCTGGTTAAGGTGCAACCGTTTAAATATGTCTCGAAAGAAAACGCTGAAAAAGAGGTCAGCAATTTACGCGCTTTGAGCCTTTTCCACTGTAAGCCACTTACTGTTGATGAAGAGCAAAGTTATATCGTTATGCGTAAACTTCCAGGTCTACCGCTTATGGAGCTCATTGAGGCAAATCAGTTAACCATCCAACAACGATTCGACCTAACAATCATCCTGGTTCAAGCCCTCCAGGAGCAAATTCATAGTCAGGGATTTATCCATCGCGACATAAATCCTAAAAATATTTTAGTGGATAAGCAATTTATTGCGTACTTCATCGATCTCGCTTTTGCTATTATCAAAGGTTTTGATGATTCAAAAGAACATCATGGTGCAATTCCCTACGCAGCTCCCGAATGCTATTCGTTTTACCAAAACAGCACTATTGAAACCGATATTTATGCGCTTGGTCGAGTATTAATGCTTTTGTGGGGTGATGATGTGTTTGCAAATCCTGATTTTCACCCCACTGATGTCATTTGGGCAGCAAAATGTCCCTCCTTCGCCACGTTGTATTCTCGGATGAATGAAATTCCGACGTGTCACGCAGAGATTAAAGCGTTACTTCGAAATATGATGCATGAAGATTCTTTTGAGAGACCAACCTATTCTCAAATTTTAGATACGCTGGCGACTTTAGCGAATAAGCTAGATCCAATTCCCAATCCCTCTAAAAAGCAGATCCTAGCGTCAATCGTCACGCCCATGCACGAAAAGAAAGAGGACGTGTCTTGTTCATACGACAGTTATTACGCTGCTGATAATGAAGATGACAATGCTTATAATAAGTATTTAGGTTTTGGCACCTGCAATTAAGCCTTCAGAAAGAATTGATCAATTACTTTCCCACGTAAGCGGGAAAAGCAATTGATAGTAATCGGATGTTTTACCTGATGATTAGCCTACCTGGCTATAGCCCGCATCAACAAATAAAGTATGTGCATTAATCATTTTTGCTTCAGGTCGACATAAGAGATATATAACATCAGCCACATCTGCTGCTGTGAGCGGTTCTGCTGATAATGAATGAGCGTGGTATTCGTCTAATAACTGCTGACGGTTGGGGAAATGCTTTAGTGCATCAGTATCAACCACTCCCGCAGACACTGTATTAACCGTTATACCGAATTCTGCAAGCTCAAGACTTAAAGAGCGTACTAATGCTTCAAGCGCTGCCTTGGATGCACCAATAAATGCATAATTTGGGATCGCTCTATGCGCTCCTAAACTCGACAAAGCAATAACACGGCTCTGCGGAGGCATTAACTCTCGTCCTTCTGTCACTAAATGATTTAAAGCCAGAGCATTTGTTTCCAAACACCAACGCCAATGCTTGGTTGACATTTTTAATGCCGGTTTTAATACGCCACTCGCAGCATTGCTGATTAAAAAATTAAGTTGTGAGAAATGCTCACGAAATTGGGTAAACATCTCTTTAACAGATTGGTGGTCAGCAACATTCGCTTGTAAAGCGACTGCCTTACGTCCTAACTGTTGAATCTCTTCAACTAAGCGTTGTGCTTCATCAGAGCTGTTGTAATAAACAATTGCTATATCACTGCCAGCTTGTGCTAACTTCAAGGCAGTTGCTTTACCTATGCCTCGAGCTCCACCTGTAATTAATGATACTTTATTAGCAAATATGCTCATTACCCTTTTCCTCTCGGTAAAAAATGCATCAAAACTACAGTGATTCGCCCAGTCTGTCAATCATACTAACCCTATTCCTCCATTTCTTATAAAGATATCCTTGTCACCTAGACGCTAACTTTGTACCATCAGCAAATCACATTAAGAGGCCTTGTCGTTAATGAAGTATTCCTGGTTAAAAACAGTCTTTCCTATTGCCGCTATCTTTTCATTTCGTATGTTGGGATTGTTTATGCTAATCCCGGTTTTTACGATATTTGCCGGCAAGCTTGACGGAGCAACACCCTCCTTAATTGGTTTGGCGTTAGGAAGTTACGGTTTAAGCCAGGGATTATTGCAAATGCCATTTGGCCTACTTTCCGATCGTTTTGGACGTAAACCAATCCTAACCATTGGACTGTTAATGTTCGCTTGTGGCAGTCTAATTGGCGCTTTAAGCCATTCAATCTATACGATGATTTTTGCTCGCACATTGCAAGGTACAGGAGCTATCGGCAGTGTATTAATTGCCCTTATGGCTGATCTAACTCCGGACAATCATCGAACGCGAGCTATGGCCGTAATCGGTATGACTATCGGTATGTCATTTAGTTTGGCGATGGTTATTAGTCCTGCAATAACTTCACATTTTGGTTTAGCAGGTATTTTTTATTTAACAGCTATTCTTGCATTAATGGGCTTGTACTTATTGCATTTTGTCATTCCCACACCTAAGAAAGAAAGCTTCCATGCAGATAGTGAAGCGAATTTCACCTTGCTAAAAACTGTCCTGTCTAATCGACATTTACAGCGTTTAAATGTCGGTATTTTTTTTCAACATTTTATTCTAACTGCAACATTCTATGTTATTCCCCTTCTTCTACAGCAACATATTCGCCAAGCGCATTTAAGCCAACAATGGCATTTTTATTTACCTCTTATGCTTTTTTCCTTCGTAGTAATGATCCCCTTTATTTTGTTGGCTGAAAAAAAACGCCAAATGAAAAAAGTTTTTATTGGAGCAGTTTTTACAACGAGTCTAATGCAATTATTGTTAGCTTTTGTTAATCAACAATGGATGAGTTTGTGGGTTTTGATGTTTATTTATTTTGTAGCATTTAACATTCTCGAAGCAACCCTGCCTTCATTGATTTCCAAGCAGGCTGATCCCAGTAGTAAAGGTACCGCAATGGGTGTGTATTCCAGCAGCCAATTCTTAGGTATTTTTGCAGGCGGCGCCTTTGCGGGTATTTTATTTCAGTTAGGCGGAAGCATGACTGTATTTATCATTAATGCCTGTCTCGGGACTCTCTGGTTTGTCATCTCACTATTTATCAAACCCGATATCTATGTTTCAACCCTTATCTTAAGCTATCCCCAATCCATCACCGATGTGCAACAATTGATACATCAATTAAAAAACTTACAGGGAGTTCGCGACGTAAATATTTCTCAAGCTGAACAAGTTATTTACTTACGAATCGATAAGGCAACTTACCAGGACGGTAGTGCAGTACAACTATTAGAACAAATGGAAGTTAACAAATGATATAATGAGATATAGCTGCACCTCACGCCTACGCAATCGCCTCTAGATTGGGTATAATTTCGCTCTAACTATCGCATACAGGAGAAAAACAATGGCTCGTGGCATTAACAAGGTAATTTTAATAGGCAATGTTGGTGTAGATCCCGATGTCAGGTATATGCCTAATGGCAATGCAGTCACAACAATATCACTAGCGACTAGTGAAACATGGAAAGACAAACAAACTGGGGATAAGCAAGAGCGTACAGAATGGCATCGTGTCGTATGCTTTAATCGTTTAGGTGAGATCGCGGGTGAATATGTTCGTAAAGGTTCAAAACTCTACGTCGAAGGCAGTTTGCGCACTAGAAAATGGCAAGATCAACAAGGCCAAGATCGTTATACTACCGAAATCGTAGCGACAGACATACAAATGCTTGACGCTAAATCTGGTTCCTCGAGTTTTGACGAAATGTCTGCAGCAGCGGCGGCACCAATGGCTCAGCCAATGAATCGTAAACCACAAGCAACCCAAACTGCACAAGAAGCGTTTGATGAGTTGGATGATGATATTCCGTTCTAAATGTATATAAAGAGATTGATGAAGAATAATTGATTTGTCTTTATTCATTGAGCCAATAAACTAAGCCATCATTACATATAAAGATATTGATGGCTTTTTTATTCGAAACAATAGATATTCTAAAAATCTCTATATATTTAATATTGATATACATGCGCATAATGGAAATTAACAATTGGAAATAAAGAAATCCGCTTTGCAAGATCTTGCTGCACCGGAGGGTATCTGTTTTGGCTGCGGCTCAAAAAACGAGCATGGCCTGCAAATTAAAAGTTATTGGGATGATGACAATATACACGTCATCGCAAAGCATATGCCAGATGTGCGTTATACGGGTTGGCCATCGCTTGTCTATGGTGGATTGATCAGTTGTCTCATCGATTGTCATTCGAACTGGACAGCAATGGCAAATCATTATCGTACTGAAGACAGGGAAGTGGATACTCTACCACGCATTGACTGTGTAACGGGCTCTCTTGGCATTAAATATATTAAACCAACACCAATGGGCATTCTACTAACACTCAAAGCACGGGTCGAGGGTAACGTTGAGCGTAAGACTCGTGTATTATGCGAAGTTTATGCTGGCGATACACTAACGGCAATTGGTGACTCAATTTTTGTTCGAGTAGATGTTGGCCACTTGGCAAAGACTGCCCATGATGTAGCGTAATTGCATCTCTTGTCGCGTTTACAATTCCATTAGAACGACGCGAATATTGCCTCACAAATTCGTGCCAAGATAAAAAAAAACCCGCATCAGCGGGTCTTTTAGCGACAAAGATTACTCTTCAGTAGCTTCTTCTACAGGCCTGTCGACCAATTCAACGATCGCCATAGGAGCATTGTCTCCGGGACGATAACCGCATTTTAAGACTCTAACATAACCACCTGGACGCTCGACATAGCGTGGGCCTAAAGTGGTAAATAATTTACCTACAGCACTTTTGGAACGCAATCTATCAAATACATAGCGTCTTGTGGCGACAGAATCTTTCTTACTAACAGTGATCAAAGGCTCAATGTAGCGACGTAGCTCTTTAGCTTTTGGCAATGTTGTTTTAATTAATTCATGCTCAATAAGCGATGTACACATATTTGAAAACATTGCTTTTCTATGGCTACTTGTACGGCTAAAACTACGGCCTGAATTACGGTGACGCATGACAAACTCCTAAATATTACTCGCCAAGATTTGCTGGCGGCCAATTCTCAAGCTTCATTCCCAAAGATAAAGAGCGTGAAGCAAGTACGTCTTTAATTTCGGTGAGAGATTTTTTACCTAGATTTGGTGTCTTTAACAATTCATTTTCAGTCTTTTGAACCAGATCACCAATATAATAAATGTTTTCTGCTTTTAGACAGTTTGCAGATCGAACGGTAAGTTCTAAATCGTCAACAGGTCTTAGCAAAATAGGATCAAAATCATTTCGCTCTTTATTATCAGCACGTGACTCTTCAAACTTCATGTCAACAAAGGCATGTAGCTGACGCTGCAAAATAGAGGCAGAAATACGGATCGCTTCTTCTGGATCAAGCGTACCATCAGTCTCTAAATCAATAGTTAACTTGTCCAAGTCTGTTCGATTTTCTACCCGAGCACTATCAACAAAATAGGCAACTTTTTTGACAGGTGAAAAAGTATTGTCGAGTTTTAATTTTCCAACAGATTTTTGTTCAATTTCTTCATCAAAACTTCTGATGAAAGAATCTGTTGAATGGAACCCAACACCCTTTTCTACCTTTAAAGTCATATTCAACTTGCCGTTTTCATTCAACGTGGCAATGACCAATTCAGGATTAACAATTTCCTGGCCATGAGTCAATTGAATATCACCTGCAGTAACCTGACATGGACCTTGCTTACTTAAGGTTAAAACTGCTTCTTTTCCGGTAGTAAGCTTGATAGCAACCTGTTTCAAGTTTAAGAGGATATCTACTACATCTTCTTGTACACCCTCAATTGTGCTGTATTCATGCAACACACCATCAATAGCTACTTCGGTAATTGCATAACCTGGCATAGATGATAAGAGAATACGTCTTAACGCATTACCTAGGGTATGACCGTATCCACGCTCTAAAGGCTCAAGAACAACGCGTGAGTGGTAAGGCGACTTAGCATCTACTTTAAGCACAGATGGCGTCATCATTTCATGTATGTCCATTCGGTTTGTCTCCCGAGCTTACTTAGAGTAAAGTTCTACAACTAAATTAACGTTATAATAGGATGATAAATCATTCAGTGTAGGCGAAGATGTAAAAGTACCTTTAAAAGTACTTGCATCAACAGTTAACCAATCACAAGAGGCACGTTGCTCAGAAAGTGCAACAGCAGCTTGAATTCGGCCTTGACCTTTTGCTTTTTGACGAATTGAAACAACATCGCCTGGCTTCACTAAATAAGATGGAATATTTACAACTCCATCATTAACCAATACTGCTTTATGAGCAACTAATTGTCTAGCTTCTGCACGAGTACTGGCAAATCCCATTCTGTAAACAACATTATCAAGACGTCTTTCTAGAAGAACCATTAAATTCTCACCAGTAGACCCTGGTTGTCTAGCGGCTTTCTTATAATAATTATGGAATTGCTTTTCAAGAACCCCATAGAGACGTCTAATTTTTTGCTTTTCGCGCAACTGAACACCATAGTCACTTAGACGAGGCTTGTTAGCACCATGCTGACCTGGAAGCTTTTCAGATTTACACTTTGATTTATGGTCTCGAACACCACTCTTTAAGAATAAATCAGTGCCCTCTCTGCGTGACAACTTACATTTTGGACCAAGGTATCTAGCCATTAAAAACTCCTGAACTTATACACGACGTTTTTTAGGTGGCTTACATCCATTATGAGGTATGCCAGTTACATCGGTTATTTCTACAATTTTAAAATCCTGTGCGATCAGCTCGCGAATGGTAGATTCACGACCTGGTCCAGGACCATCAATTAATACTGCTACAGATTTCACACCGTATTCTTTTGCAACAACAGCTGCTCTTTCAGTAGCAACCTGCGCCGCATAAGGGGTACTTTTTCTTGAACCACGGAAACCAGAACCACCGGCAGTAGCCCAGCATAATGCATTACCTTGGCGGTCAGTGAAAGTAACGATGGTATTATTAAAAGAAGCGTGAACATGTACAATACCATCAGATACTATTCGCTTTACCTTCTTTCTTGATTTTTGCTGCTTTGCCTTATTCATCTTGTTTTCCTACATATAATTAGATATTGCTAGCTTTACGTCGACCTTTACGCGTACGCGCATTAGTCTTTGTACGTTGTCCACGCAATGGCAAGCCACGACGGTGACGAAGACCGCGATAGCAACCAAGATCCATGAGGCGCTTAATATTCATATTAATCGCACGGCGTAAATCTCCCTCAACGGTCATTTTAGCAATCTCAGTACGCAAAGCTTCGAGTTTTTCTTCAGATAATTGAGATACCTTTGTTGCTGTCTCAATACCTACAGCTTCACATAATTTAATTGCTGTTGTCTTGCCAATTCCATAAATCGATGTAAGGGCTATCACGATATGTTTGTGATCCGGTATGTTAACACCTGCAATACGAGCCATTAGTCTCTCCGAACGTTATTTTTTGCTCTGTCAGAAAGGGACAGAAGAATACTATTATAATGAACTAAAATCAAGCAAGGATTTTATCCTTGCTTTTGCTTATGCCGTGCATCTTTGCATATAACGCGAATAGTTCCATTACGCTTAATAATTTTACAGTTACGACAGAGTCGTTTTACTGATGCTCTAACTTTCATTAAAAACTCCGATAATAATCATAAAAGACCAGGCAACTTGGTCCCTCTAAAATTGGCTTTTTTCATCAACGAATCATATTGTTGAGTCATAAGATGCGCTTGCACTTGAGCAACAAAATCCATAATAACAACAACAATGATTAACAGCGAAGTTCCACCAAAATAAAAAGGCACATGCCAGGTATACATTAAAATCTGCGGTAACAAGCACACTAACACTAAGTATATAGCACCAACCAAAGTTAGGCGTGTCATAACCGAATCAATATAACGAGTCGTTTGCTCACCGGGACGAATACCAGGAATATAAGCCCCCGATTTCTTCAAATTATCAGCGGTATCTTTAGGATTAAACACTAAGGCCGCATAAAAGAAAGCAAAGAACAAAATTGCAATGGCATAAATAATTAAATAAAGTGGTTGCCCTGGAGAAAGTGCCATACCAATATCAGCTAACCAATCCATCCCTTTACCTTTGGCAAAAAACTGTGCCAGAGTCGCCGGCAATAATATAATGCTTGATGCAAAAATTGGCGGTATTACCCCTGACATATTAATTTTTAAAGGTAAATGGCTAGTTTGAGCTGCATAGACTTTTCGGCCGTGTGTACGCTGAGCATAATTAACTCTTATGCGGCGCTGCGCTCTTTCCATAAAAACAACAAAACCAGTAACCAATACTACAATCACACCTACTAATAATAGGGTGAGAGCTTGCATTTGGCCTTCTTTTACTTGCTGAAATACAGATGCAATTGCATGAGGCATACTGGAAACTATTCCTGAAAATATAATCAGGGATATCCCATTACCAACGCCCTTTTCAGTAATTTGCTCTCCAAGCCACATGAGGAACATTGTTCCTGTAACCAGAGTAACAACAGCGGTAAAGTAAAAGAATATGTCAGCATGCAAAGCTATTTGCTGTCCTGCAAGCCATCTTGCCATACCTAAAGATTGAAAAATAGCGAGGATCAGCGTCAAGTAGCGAGTATACTGGTTAATTTTTCTGCGTCCAGATTCACCTTCTTTTTTCAATTGCTCCAATTTTGGAGAAACAACAGAAAATAATTGAATAATAATAGATGCAGAAATATAGGGCATGATTCCAATTGCAAAAACAGTTACCCGTGATAAAGCGCCACCAGAAAACATATTGAACAAGCCAAATATAGTATTTTGCTGCTCGCCAAAAAAATTAGCCAATTTCTGTGGATCTAAACCAGGAACAGGAATATGTGCGCCTAAACGATAGACTAATATGCCTATTATGACAAATAACAACCTTGATTTTAGTTCCGCCAATCCACCGCGGGATTGGCCTGATGTTTGCCTCTGGTTATTCATAGTCACTCTTCAATACTGCCGCCAGCCTGTTCAATTGCTGCACGTGCACCTTTAGTTACACGCAAGCCCTTTAATTTCAGAGGAGCATTAATTTCGCCAGAAAGAATAACCTTCACTTCTTTAATGGACTTATTAATCAAACCAGAATCTTTCAATGCTTGAAGATCAATACTTTCTGCTTTTATTGTTGCCAATTCACCCAAGGTAATTTGATCAACAGTACGTGCAGTTCGTGATTTAAAACCCATTTTAGGAAGACGACGTTGAATTGGCATTTGCCCGCCTTCGAAATTAATTTTATGGAATCCACCTGCGCGAGCCTTTTGACCTTTATGCCCTTTACCACAAGTTTTACCTAAACCAGAACCAATTCCTCTACCAAGGCGCTTTTTTCCTGGACGTGAACCGGGATCTGGAGATAGTGTATTCAAATTCATTATGCACACTCCTCAACTTGCACCAGGTAATTAACAATATTAACCAATCCTCTTATTGCAGGATTGTCTTGTTGAACTACACTGCTGTTTAACTTGCCTAAGCCAAGTTGTTTAACTATTTCAATGTGCTTTGGCTTACGTCCAATGACGCTCTTCACCAAAGTAATTTTGATTTTTTTGCTCATTATTATTCCGCCATTACTTCTGCAACTGTTTTACCACGCTTAGCTGCTACATAATCAGGAGTTCCGATGTTAGTAAGCGCATTAATTGTGGCACGCACAATATTGCTTGGGTTGGTAGAACCAATACTTTTCGCCAAAATATTTTGAACGCCCAATACTTCAAGCACAGCTCGCATAGCACCGCCAGCAATAATTCCTGTACCTTCACTCGCAGGTTTCATAAATACTTTTGAAGCGCCGTAGTTCCAAGTAATTTCGTGATGAATGGTAGTACCTGCTAAAGGAATATAAGTCATATTCTTTCTTGCTTGATCCATTGCCTTTTGAATTGCAATCGGCACTTCTCTAGCTTTACCACGACCAAACCCAACTTTACCTTTACCATCACCAACTACTACTAGCACGGCAAAGCCAAAAACACGACCACCTTTTACTACTTTGGCTGTACGTGTTACAGATACTAATTTTTCTTGGTATCCGTCACTCTTTTGAATTTCATCAAATGCTGCCATAACCGTTCCTTAAAAATTCAACCCAGCTTCTCGAGCGCCATCGGCCAAAGCTTTCACTCTACCGTGGTATTTAAAACCTGAACGATCAAAAGAAACTTCATCTATATTTTTAGCCTTGGCTCGTTCACCTAACAATTTACCAACTTGCTGGGCTTGCTCTACTTTGGTTCCTGAAAGCTTTGACTTAAGCTCTTTATCCATCGTAGATGAACAAACAATGACTACGTCACCTTTTTCACCACGCACAACGATTTGAGAATAGATGTGAGTACCACTTCTATGCACGACAAGTCTTGCTTTCTCGGGATTACGGCGATGAATAGCTTTCGCCTTTAAACCACGTCGTATACGGGCCTGCTCTTTATTCTTCATCTCTTACACCTTATTTCTTTTTGGCTTCTTTACGAATAATAATTTCACCAGCATAACGAATGCCCTTGCCTTTATAAGGCTCAGGTGGTCTAAATCCACGGATTTCAGAGGCAACTTGCCCTAACAATTGTTTGTCAATACCACGGATTATAATGGTTGTGTTATTTGGCGTTTCTGCAGTAACACCTTGAGGCAAGGCGTATTCTATTGGATGAGAAAAGCCTAAGGATAAAGTAATTGCTTTATTATTAGCTTGAGCACGATATCCTACACCTACCAGTTCTAACGTAACATCAAAACCGTTGGTTACACCTTTAACCATATTATTTACTAAAGCGCGGACAGTTCCTGCATGTGCCCAAGCATTAGGATCGTTAGAAGCAGGTTTAAACTCTATCTTATTATTGCTATCTTCACTTTTGCTAACATTTACCAGCTTATTATAGTGCTGAACTAGTGAACCTTTTGGGCCCTTTACGGTTAAAGTATCTTTTCCGATGGTAAGCTCAACGTTTGCAGGCAAATTAATTGGGGCTTTTGCTACTCTAGACATATCATTCCTCTCAAGTATTAGGCCACTTCACAAAGAATTTCACCACCAACACCTTGTCTTTTAGCTGCAACATGAGTCATTACCCCTTTTGAGGTAGAAAGAATGGCAACACCAAAACCAGGAATTGAAGGCAAATCTTTAAATGATTTATAAACTCTTAAACCAGGGCGACTAATACGCAAAATACGCTCAATTACAGGTTTACCATGATAGTACTTTAATTGTAACGTAATAGATTTAATATTATTTTCAAGAAGTTGCACATTATAATCTAATATGTAACCTTCTTCTTTTAAAACCCTAGCTATTTCTTCTTTCAACTTAGATGAATTCAGGGTTACGCTCTGATGTTTAGCTTGCTGACCATTACGAATTCTAGTCAACATGTCAGCAACAGGATCATGCATACTCACAGTTGTTCTCCATAGAATAAAATTTACCAGCTGGATTTGCGACCACCAGTAACATTACCGGTCATTAGCTGCTGTCTTAAGCAAATCCTGCAAAGGCCAAATTTGCGATATACCGCATGCGGCCGCCCACATTGCTGGCAACGAGTGCTGTGTCGCACTGGATTAGAATTAATCGGAAGCTTAGACAATTTAGCCTGTGCTTCCATAATTTCATCAAAATCAGTAGACGACTTAATCAAAACTTTTAATTCGTTTCTACGCTCTTTATATTTCGCGACAAGTTTAGCTCTTTTACGTTCGCGTGCGAGCATTGATTTTTTAGCCACAGTATTACCCTTTTTTAGTGTTTATCTCTGTCTTTCAAAGGCAGGTTGAACGCTTCTAACAAGGCCTTCGCTTCTTCATTGGTTTTTGCACTTGTAGTGATACAAATATCTAAACCGCGGATGCCATCAGTCTTGTCAAAATCAATTTCAGGGAAAACCAATTGTTCATGAATTCCCATACTATAGTTACCTGTACCATCGAATGACTTAGGGTTTAATCCACGAAAATCACGTACTCGAGGGAGAGCAATAGTAATTAGACGGTCTAGAAACTCATACATACGCTCACGTCGCAGAGTTACTTTACATCCAATCGGCCATCCTTCACGAATTTTAAACCCAGCCAAAGACTTTTTAGCTTTAGTGACAACAGGTTTTTGTCCAGCAATTAAAGTCATATCCTCAAGCGCATGGTTCATAACCTTTTTATCACCAACCGCTTCACCAACTCCCATATTCAAAGTTATTTTTAGAATCTTGGGAACTTCCATTACACTTTTGTAGCCAAATCGTTTTACCATCATTGGAACTACATCTTTTTTATAAAAATCTTTAAGTCTAGCCATTTCAGTCACCTAATCAGACAAGATCAATAATTTCGTTATTTGATTTAAAATAACGAACTTTGTATTTATTGCCATCTTTTTCGAGGTATTTAAATCCAACTTTATCTGCTTTTTTAGATACGGGATTGTACATGGCAACATTTGATACATGGACAGGTGCCTCGCGTGAAATAATTCCACCTTGCTGGTTCAATTGTGGATTTGGCTTAACATGTTTTTTAATCATGTTACCGCCTTCTACAACAACGCCATCAGCGTAAACTTTGGTTACCTTGCCTACATGACCTTTACTCTTACCGGCGATAATAATTACTGTATCGCCTGATCTAATACGCTTCATAACTAATCCTTCTCACAATACTTCAGCAGCAAGAGAAATGATTTTCATAAACCGCTCTCTTAGCTCACGAGTTACAGGGCCGAATATACGTGTACCTATAGGCTCATTTTGGTTGTTTAAAAGAACAGCAGCATTACCATCAAAACGAATGAGAGAACCATCGTCGCGACGAACGCCTTGACTAGTTCTAACAACGACAGCTTTCATTACTGCACCTTTTTTTACTTTGCTACGTGGTATTGCATCTTTAATGCTTACTTTAATAACATCACCAATACGGGCATACCGTCTATGTGATCCACCAAGCACTTTGATACACATCACTTTTCGCGCTCCGCTGTTGTCTGCAACATCGAGCACAGTCTGCATTTGTATCATTTTATTCTCCAGCTCTAAATTCGACCAGAAAAAGGCTGCTGATTATATCAGGCCTCTTAGTAATTTAAAAGTAATCAAAATGAATATCAGGAAATTACTTCAACTAATACCCAACTTTTCATTTTAGAGAGTGGTCGAGATTCGCGAATTCTTACAATATTTCCAATTTTACCAATTTGATTTTCATCATGAGCATGTAGTTTAGTTCTACGTTTCATGATTTTTCCGTATTTCGGATGTTTCACTGTACGCTCAACCATGACAACAATAGTCTTTTGCATTTTATCGCTAACGACTTTTCCGACGATGGTTCTGGCGTTGGTTTCACTACTATTAGTCATGACGCTTTCCTACCTTCTGAGTCATAATTGTTTTAACTTGAGCAATAGATTTTCTAACTTTAGTAATAAGATGAGTCTTATCTAAAGAGCCATTAGCTTTTTTCATGCGCAAGTTAAACTGTTCTTTGCGAAGGGAGAGTAGCTCGGTCTGCAATTCATCGGTTGTTAAATCTCTTAACTCTTTAATGTCTTTCATCACATCACCTTGCGCTCTTCAAATATTACTTTGAAAGGAAGCTTCGCCTTGGCTAAATCAAATGCTTCCATAGCCAATTCTCTGCTAACACCTTCCATTTCAAATAAAACTTTACCAGGTTGAATTTGAGCAACCCAATATTCAACACTACCTTTACCTTTACCTTGACGGACTTCAAGAGGCTTTTGAGTAATTGGCTTATCTGGGAAAACTCGAATCCAAATTTTTCCACCACGCTTAATATGACGAGTCATAGCACGTCGCGCAGCTTCGATCTGTCGAGCAGTCAAGCGCCCTCTTTCAAGAGCTTTTAATCCAAACTCCCCAAAGCTAACCTTAGAACCTCTTTGAGCCAAACCGCGGTTGCGGCCTTTCATTTGTTTACGATATTTCGTACGTTTTGGCTGTAACATGATTGTAATTCCTCACTTACTTACCACTTTCAGTATTTCGATTCTTCTGAGGAAGCACTTCCCCTTTGAAGATCCATACTTTAACACCTATGATTCCATAGGTTGTTTTTGCTTCGGCAGTACCATAATCAACATCGGCACGGAAAGTATGTAGAGGAACTCGGCCTTCGCGGTACCATTCACTTCGAGCAATTTCAGCACCACCAAGTCTACCACTCACACAAATTTTAATTCCTTTTGCACCAGCCTTCATTGCTGAAGTTACTGCTCTCTTCATAGCACGTCTAAACATCACACGCTGTTCTAGCTGTTGAGCAATACCTTCTGCGACCAAAGTTGAATCTAATTCTGGCTTACGCACTTCTTCGATGTTCAAGTGAACTGGAACACCCAACTTAGAAGCAATTTCACTTCTTAATGCTTCAATGCCACCACCTTTCTTTCCAATGATGACACCTGGTCTAGCAGTATGAATAGTAACAACTGCATTACTGGCTGGTCGGTCAATACGAATCTTACTGACCGCAGCTGCCATAAGCTTTTTCTTAAGATGTTTACGTAGATTGATATCTTCATTGAGGAGTTGAGCATAGTTTTTACTAGCATACCATTTGGAATTCCAATCTTGAACGATACCTAATCTGATACCTATAGGGTTTACTTTCTGTCCCATTGCTATTCCTCGTCAGATACTTTAATTGTGATGTGGCAGGTACGCTTACAGATACGATTAGCACGACCTTTAGCTCGTGGACTAATTCTTTTGAGTGTTGCCGCCTCATCTACACACACTGCACCAACTTTTAATTCGTCAATATCTGCACCATTATTGTTTTCTGCACTAGCAATTGCAGATTCCAATAATTTTAGCATTAGGTGCGCACCCTTCTTGGGAGTAAATTTCAAAACGTCAATTGCGTTAGAAACGTCCATCTTGCGAATCATATCAGCGATCAATCTGCCCTTTTGGGCAGAAAGCGGTGCATTTTTTAATTTTGCTGTTACTTCCATCATTGCCTCTTACTTACCTTTAGCCTTTCTGTCGCCAGAATGACCTTTGAATGTACGAGTCATGGCAAACTCACCTAATTTATGGCCAACCATATTGTCAGTGATATAGACTGGAACATGATCTTTACCATTATGTACCGCGATTGTTAAATCAATCATCTCAGGTACAATCGTTGAGCGCCGGGACCAAGTTTTAATTGGTTTCTTAGACTTAGATTCGATCGCCGCTTCAACCTTCTTAATTAAATGGTGATCGATAAACGGACCCTTTCTTATAGAACGTGCCACCTTGATATCCTCTTGCTAATTATTTCTTCTTACGTCTTCTGACGATAAAACGATCAGTACGTTTATTACTGCGCGTTTTGTACCCTTTAGTGGGAATACCCCATGGAGTTACTGGGTGACGACCACCAGATGTGCGTCCTTCACCACCACCATGTGGGTGATCTACTGGGTTCATCGCAACTCCGCGAACAGTAGGTCTAATTCCACGCCATCGTTTTGCGCCAGCTTTACCAAGAGCACGTAAACTGTGTTCACTGTTACTAACTTCACCAATAACAGCTCTACAAGAACTCAGGACTTTGCGCATTTCACCAGAACGCAACTTTAACGTTGCATAGCTACCTTCTTTAGCTACAATTTGTCCACTGCAGCCAGCACTTCTCAACATCTGAGCACCTTTACCAGGCTTAAGCTCAACACAATGAATTGTAGTACCTACAGGTATATTTCGTAGAGGTAAGCAATTACCAGTACTAATAGGTGAGTCTTCACCACTAACAATAGTATCGCCGGCCGTTAAACCAGAAGGTGCAATAATGTAACGCCGTTCACCATCTTTGTAAACAACTAAAGCAATTAAAGCAGAGCGATTTGGATCATATTCCAATCGTTCAACTTTAGCCTCGATACCATCTTTGTTTCTTTTGAAATCAATTATACGATATTTTGCACGAACACCGCCACCAATATGTCGAACAGTAATTCGACCTTGGTTATTACGTCCACCTGTCTTATTTAACTTCTCAACCAGACTAGCATGAGGCTGTCCTTTGTGAATATTGTGATGGACGACTCGAATTTCACCACGTTTACCAGGTGATGTTGGTTTAGATTTTAATAATGCCATCTTAATCTGCCTTATTCAGTCACGGTAAAGTCGATGTCGTAATTTTCTTGCAAGGAAACAAAAGCTTTTTTCCAATCACTGCGTTTGCCGTTTAATTGTTTAAAACGCTTTTTCTTTCCTTTTACATTAATTACTGATACTGACTTCACTTTGACATTAAACATATGCTCTACAGCGTGTTTAATTTCTTGCTTAGTAGCCGTCTTTAATACTTTAAATGTAAACTGCTTATATTTGTCAGCCATTACAGTCGCTTTTTCAGAGGTATGTGGCTCACGCAAAACCATTAATATATGTTCAGCATTCATTGTAACTGCTCCTCTAAACTCTTAATGGCACCCTCTGTCATCAGCACTTTTTCAAAACTAAGTAGGCTAACAGGATCTAATGACGTTACATCACAAATGTCATATTCAATCAAATTACGAGAAGCCAGGTATTCATGCTCACCCACTTCATGCATAACGATTAAAGCATTTTGCAACTCTAACTCATTCATCTTTTTGATAAAATCTTTAGTCTTGTGAGATTCACATTGAAAATCACTGACTACAACAAGGTTACCTGTACGATGAAGTTCGGAAATTATACTACGCAATGCGCGTTTGTACATTTTTTTATTAATCTTTTGGGAATAATCACGCTTTTTAGAAGCAAAAGTTACCCCCCCTGAACGCCACAAAGGACTACGGATGGTACCAGCTCTTGCTCTACCAGTTCCTTTTTGACGCCAAGGCTTTTTTCCACCTCCACGCACTTCCGCACGAGTTTTTTGAGCACTGTTACCACTACGAGAATTATTCATAAAAGTAACAACTGCTTGATGGATTAAACCTTCGTTGTATACGTAACCAAATACATCTTCATTAACTTTAAGTGATGCTTTGGTATCAACAGTTTTAATTTCCATTATTTTTGCCCCCTTTAGTCTTAACTGCGGGCCGTACTTCAACTCGTGCACCAGGACAACCAGGTATAGCACCTTTGATCAGAAGCAAATTACGCTCTTTATCAACACGAACAATTTCTAAACTTTGAGTAGTGCAACGCACATTCCCCAAGTGTCCGGCCATTTTTTTACCTTTAAACACACGACCAGGAGTCTGGTTTTGACCAATCGAGCCAAGAACACGGTGCGAACGTGAGTTACCATGGGTAGCATCTTGTGTGCGAAAATTATGACGCTTAACACCACCGGCAAAACCTTTACCCTTCGTTGTGGCTGCAACATCAACAAACTGTCCATCATTAAAGATATCATGCACAGAGATAACTTGACCTGCAGTAAACTCGTCAATAGAGTCAACTCGAAATTCGCCCATCATATCGCCTGCATCAATTTCAGCCTTAGCAAAATGTCCTGCTAGCGGCTTGCTAACACGGCTTGATTTCTTCTCACCACCGGTTAACTGAATAGCAGTGTAGCCATCAGTGTCCATAGTTTTAATTTGTGACACACGGTTAGGAATCACCTCAACCACAGAAACAGGTATTGATATACCGTCCTCTGTAAATACCCGTGTCATACCGATTTTACGGCCTAATAACCCAATCGTCATTCTAACACCTCGTTAATAACCTTTGCCTTAGGACACATTATTCGTCATCAAGGCTAATCTGTACGTCAACTCCAGCAGCCAGATCAAGCTTCATCAACGCATCTACTGTTTTCTCTGTAGGATGCACAATAACGACCAGGCGTTTGTGAGTTCGTAATTCATACTGATCACGCGCATCTTTATTAACATGGGGCGAAATCAATACAGTAAATTTCTCTTTCTTAATTGGCAAAGGTATAGGGCCACGTAATTGTGCCCCTGTCCGTTTTGCTGTCTCAACAATCTCACGAATTGAAATGTCAATCAGTCGATGGTCAAACGATTTAAGACGTATTTTAATATTTTGATTATTGCTCATCATTATCACTCAATAATTTTTGCGACTACACCAGCACCAACTGTGCGACCACCTTCACGAATTGCGAAACGCAATCCTTCGTCCATAGCAATTGGTGAATGCAAGGTAACTGTCATTTGGACGTTATCCCCTGGCATTACCATTTCTATTCCGCTTGGTAATTCACAAGATCCAGTTACGTCTGTCGTTCTGAAGTAAAACTGTGGACGGTATCCATTGAAAAATGGAGTATGACGACCACCTTCATCTTTTGACAACACGTATACTTCTGCTTCAAACTTGGTGTGAGGCTTGATTGTACCAGGTTTCGCCAATACTTGACCACGCTCTACTTCGTCTCTCTTTGTTCCACGTAACAATACGCCAACGTTATCGCCTGCGCGACCTTCGTCAAGTAACTTACGGAACATTTCAACGCCTGTACAAGTCGTCTTCTGGGTATCTCGTATTCCTACAATTTCTACTTCTTCACCAACTTTTACTATTCCACTCTCAACACGACCAGTTACTACTGTTCCTCGACCAGAAATTGAAAATACGTCTTCAATCGGTAATAAGAAACTCTTGTCAATGTTTCTTACTGGTTCTGGTATGTAGGAATCCATCGTCTCTACCAACTTCTCAATCGCTGCCACGCCAATCTCGCTGGTATCGCCTTCCAGTGCTTTTAGCGCTGAACCGACTACAATAGGAATATCATCTCCTGGAAACTCATAACTGCTTAACAGGTCACGTACTTCCATCTCTACTAATTCTAACAACTCCGGATCGTCCACCATATCCGCTTTGTTCATGAATACTACAATGTATGGCACACCTACTTGACGTGACAACAAAATGTGTTCACGTGTTTGTGGCATTGGACCATCCGCTGCTGATACTACTAAAATAGCTCCGTCCATTTGAGCTGCACCTGTAATCATGTTCTTCACATAGTCAGCATGACCAGGGCAATCCACGTGGGCATAGTGGCGGTTCGCTGATTCATACTCAACGTGTGCCGTTGATATCGTAATTCCACGCTCTCGCTCTTCCGGCGCCGCGTCAATTTGATCATACGCTTTCGCTGTCCCACCAAACTTCTTTGCCATAATTGTGGTAATCGCTGCAGTCAATGTGGTCTTACCATGGTCTACGTGACCAATCGTTCCCACGTTTACGTGCGGCTTCTTACGCTCAAACTTTTCCTTCGCCATTTCAAATACCTCATTAACATTTATTGTTTCTTAATAATCGCTTCAGCAATGTTTGTGGGCGCTTCTGCATATCTAGAAAACTCCATAGAATATGTTGCACGACCTTGAGTTGCAGAACGAAGATCCGTAGCGTAGCCAAACATTTCAGCAAGAGGAACTTCTGCTCGAACAATTTTTCCAGCAGGAGAATCTTCCATACCTTGAACCATACCTCTTCGACGATTGAGATCTCCCATTACATCACCCATGTAATCTTCAGGAGTAACTACCTCTACTTGCATGATTGGTTCAAGTAAAACAGGCTTAGCCTTCAACGCACCTTGCTTAAAGCATTGGGAACCAGCAATTTTAAACGCCATTTCGCTTGAATCGACTTCATGGAATGAACCATCAAACAAAGTCACCTTGACATCAACAACAGGATATCCAGCGAGAACACCATTTTGAAGTTGCTCTTGTACACCTTTATCAACCGCAGGAATGTATTCTTTTGGAATGACACCACCAACGATAGCATTTACGAACTCATAACCAGCACCTGGTTGTTGAGGTTCAATTTTCAACCAAACGTGACCATATTGACCACGACCACCTGATTGACGAACAAATTTACCTTCTTGTTCAACAGCATTTCTAATTGTTTCGCGATAGGCAACTTGAGGTTTACCTACATTCGCTTCAACATTAAACTCACGCTTCATGCGGTCAACAATAATTTCCAGGTGAAGCTCACCCATTCCTTGAATAATCGTTTGTCCTGACTCTTCATCGGTATGAACACGGAATGAAGGATCTTCCTGTGCTAACTTACCTAATGCAACACCCATTTTTTCTTGGTCAGCTTTAGTCCGAGGCTCCACCGCTACTGCAATAACAGGATCTGGAAAATCCATACGCTCTAGAGTTACGATATGGTCAACATCGCAAAGTGTATCACCGGTTGTCACAGTCTTAAGACCAACTGCTGCTGCAATATCACCAGCTCTCACTTCTTTGATTTCTTCACGTGAGTTAGCATGCATTTGGAGCAAACGGCCGATACGCTCTTTTTTTCCTTTTACAGGGTTATAAATTGTATCGCCACTCTTAAGCACACCTGAATATGCGCGGAAATAAGTAAGCGTCCCCACAAAAGGATCTGTCGCAATCTTGAATGCTAGTGCGGAAAAAGGCTCGTCATAAGATGTCTTACGATGAGTTTCTTCACCATCATCATCTACACCCCGAATATCCGGAATATCGATAGGTGAAGGCAAGTATTCAATCACACCATCGAGTACTGCTTGAACTCCTTTGTTTTTAAACGCTGAACCGCAAAATACAGGTACGATTTCGTTATTAACAGTGCGCTTGCGTAGCGCGGTTTTAATTTCTTGCTCGGTGAACTCTTCACCTTCAAGATATTTTTCCATTAGCTCTTCAGAAACTTCCGCTGCAGCTTCGATGATCTTAGAACGATACTCAACACATTGTTCCAGCATATCAGCAGGGATATCTTTATATTCAAAAGACATTCCTTTAGATTCTTCATCCCAATGAATTGCTTTCATTTTGATAAGATCAATAACACCTTTAAAAGAATCTTCCGCGCCAATAGGCAATTGAACAACAACTGGGTTAGAACCTAGACGTTGCCTAATTTGTTCAACAACACGCAGGAAATTTGCACCCATCCTATCCATTTTGTTGACAAAAACAATACGAGGAACTCCGTATTTATCCGATTGGCGCCACACAGTTTCAGACTGTGGCTCTACTCCTGAAACAGAATCGAATACCACAATTGCACCATCCAGCACGCGTAATGAACGCTCAACTTCAATCATGAAGTCTACGTGGCCTGGAGTATCAATAATATTGATACGATGCCGTTGATAGTTCTTATCCATTCCAGACCAGTAACAAGTTGTTGCTGCGGAAGTAATGGTAATCCCCCGTTCCTGCTCCTGAACCATCCAGTCCATCGTTGCAGCACCGTCGTGTACCTCACCGATTTTATGCGACATACCGGTATAAAAAAGCACGCGCTCGGTAGTAGTCGTCTTACCGGCGTCAACGTGGGCGGCAATGCCAATGTTTCTGTATAGTTCCAATGAAGTAGACACGAGTTACCTCTCTATTAATTCCATCTAAAATGAGCAAAGGCTTGGTTGGCTTTTGCCATTTTATGTGTATCTTCACGCTTTTTAACTGCAGATCCTTTATTTTCAAACGCGTCCGTCAATTCTCCGGCGAGGCGTAACATCATACCTTTTTCACCACGAGAACGAGCAGCTTGCACAATCCAACGCATACCTAATGCAATACTTCTATCAGTACGTACTTCAACTGGAACCTGATAAGTAGCACCACCAACGCGACGAGATCTTACTTCAACGCTCGGGCGAACGTTATCAAGAGCCTGTTCGAAATAACGAAGAACACTAGTTGCAGCGCCTGAACTACCTTCATCGCCACCTTCTTCATCGTTTTTCTTTGTTTTCTTTACGCGGTCATTCAATAATTCCAAAGCACCATAGATTACTTTTTCAGCAATGGACTTCTTTCCACTAACCATTAGTACGTTAATAAATTTTGCGAGCAATTCACTGTGATGCTTAGGATCAGGTAAAATTTCTCGTTTGGGGACTTCTCTTCTTCTTGGCATGTCTAGTTCCTAAAATCAGATTATTTCTTATCTTTTGGTTTCTTAGTACCGTACTTAGAACGGCCTTGTTTACGATCGTTAACACCAGAGGTATCCAAACTACCGCGAACAGTATGATAACGCACCCCAGGTAAGTCCTTGACACGACCACCGCGAATCAATACTACAGAGTGCTCTTGTAAATTGTGGCCTTCACCACCGATATAGGATGTAACCTCGAAACCATTCGTCAAACGAACACGAGCAACCTTACGCATCGCTGAGTTAGGCTTTTTAGGTGTTGTTGTGTATACACGAGTACAAACACCTCGTCGTTGTGGACAGGATTCCAATGCGGGGACGTTACTTTTCTTTTTAGCATCCACGCGAGGCTTTCTTACTAACTGATTAATAGTAGCCATTTATTCTTAACTCCGAACTTTCTCTTTTGTATATATTTCGAATGCATAAGGAGGCCGGATTCTATATAGGTCCAGCAGGTTTGTCAAGTTCAAACCTGCTGGTTAATAGATCCTGCATCAATGATCATGATGATCTGCATTAAGTGCTTCACTTAATGCATGTTCGACATCACTCGCAGTCACCGTATGCGTACCTTGCTCACTCCCTGCAGCAGCCTTTGCGCGTCTAGCCTTGCGGCCTTGATGATAGGCGTAACCTGTTCCGGCTGGAATCAAGCGTCCTACCATCACGTTTTCTTTTAATCCACGCAGATCATCGACCTTTCCACTAACAGCTGCCTCAGTCAAGACACGTGTTGTTTCCTGGAATGACGCTGCAGAAATAAATGACTCAGTTGCTAAAGATGCTTTCGTAATACCCAATAAAATTGGAATGCCTTGAGCTAATTCTTTATTTTCTGTGCCAAGTTTATCGTTTTCTTGCAGCATTACACTTTCTTCAATCTGCTCACCCACCAAGAATTTTGAATCACCCGAATAAGTTATGACACGCTTGCGTAACATTTGTCGGACAATCACCTCGATGTGTTTGTCATTAATTTTTACCCCTTGCAAGCGGTATACATCTTGAACTTCATTAACGATGTAATTTGCAAGTGCACCAACACCTAGTAGACGTAAAATATCATGCGGATTAAGGGGACCATCGGCAATAACTTCACCTCGTTCCACATGTTCACCTTCAAAGACTGAAATATGACGCCACTTAGGTATTAACTCTTCATGAGAATGATGTTCTGATGCTGTTATTATCAGACGTCGTTTACCCTTCGTTTCTTTACCAAAGTTAACTAGTCCAGATACTTCTGCCATAACAGCTGCATCTTTTGGTTTTCTGGCCTCGAAGAGGTCAGCAACTCTAGGTAGACCCCCGGTAATGTCACGAGTTTTAGAACGTTCTTGAGGAATACGGGCGATAACATCCCCAACACCTACCGTACTACCATCCTCAAAATTGATGATCGCATCTACAGGTAAGTAATACTGAGCGGGAACATTCGTACCTGCCAGATAAATTTCGTCACCATCATCAGAAACAAGTTTAACCATAGGACGAAGATCTTTGCCCGCAGCAGTGCGCTGTTTAGCGTCGATAACTACGATATTACTCAAACCTGTTAGCTCATCAGTCTGACGATTCATTGTCATACCTTCGATAAGATCGACGAACTTTAACTTACCACTCACTTCTGAAATAACCGGGTGAGTATGTGGATCCCAGGTCGCAATAACTTGGCCTGCTTCTACTGACATGTTGTCATGTACGGTTAAAACTGCGCCATAAGGCAATTTATAACGCTCACGCTCACGTCCGAAATCATCAACAATAGATACTTCCCCAGAACGTGATACAGCTACTAAATTGCTATTTTCATGAGAAACCGTCTTAATGTTGTGTAGACGGATAACCCCTTTATTCTTAATTTGAATATTATTTGCAGCGGTTGCTCTTGAAGCCGCCCCTCCGATATGGAAGGTACGCATGGTCAACTGTGTTCCAGGTTCACCGATTGACTGTGCAGCAATAATGCCCACTGCTTCGCCGGTGTTAACCAAATGTCCACGAGCTAAATCACGACCATAGCATTTCGCACAAAGACCAAATCTCGTTTCACAAGTAATTGGTGAACGAACCGACACTTGGTCAACACCAAATTTCTCAAGTTTTTCAACCCAATCTTCATCAAGCAAAGTACCCGCAGTTACAATTGGTTCACCTTGATTTGGAATGTAAACATCAGTAGCAACTACACGACCTAAAACACGCTCGTGTAATGGTTCTACAATGTCTCCACCTTCAATCAATGGTTGCATCAATATGCCGTTCTCAGTACCACAATCATCTTCAGTAATGACTACGTCTTGAGCGACATCCACTAAGCGACGTGTCAAGTATCCAGAGTTAGCAGTCTTTAATGCAGTATCGGCAAGACCTTTACGTGCTCCGTGGGTAGAAATAAAGTACTGGAATACGTTCAATCCTTCACGGAAGTTTGCTGTAATTGGCGTTTCAATAATTGAACCGTCAGGAGCAGCCATCAATCCACGCATACCAGCGAGCTGTCTGATCTGTGCGGCAGAACCCCTCGCGCCTGAGTCAGCCATCATAAAGATTGGATTAAATGACTCTTGACGAGTTGTTTTCCCATCACGTGTTTCAACTTCTTCTGTAGCAATCTTAGCCATCATCGATTTGGCAACCATTTCATTGGTACGAGACCAAATATCGATAACTTTATTATAACGCTCGCCATTGGTTACTAAACCTGAACGATATTGTGCTTCGATTTCACGAACTTCATTGTCAGCTTGTTCAATAATCGCTGCCTTGTCGTCAGGAATTTCCATATCTTCAATACCGATTGAAGCACCGGCACGAGTAGCAAACTTAAATCCTGTATACATTAATTGGTCAGCAAAAATAACTGTTTCTTTCAATCCAAATTTACGGTAGCAAGTATCTACTACTTTGGATATTGCTTTTTTAGTCATTGCTCTGTTAATTAAAGAGAATGACATACCTTTTGGAAGAATATCTGAAAGAATAGCGCGACCCACTGTTGTTTCAACTAAGTGGTAACCTTCAGAATCTTCACGAGACATTCTTATTTTTACTTTCGCATGGATATCTACATAACCTGCTTCGTAGAAATTTTGAGCTTCTTGCGGGCTTGCAAAAATTTTACCTTCGCCTGGAGCATTTACACGCTCTCTTGTTAAATAGTACAAACCAAGTACCACGTCCTGACTAGGAACAATAATTGGCTCTCCACTCGCTGGTGACAAAATGTTATTGGTTGACATCATGAGTGAACGTGCTTCTAACTGGGCTTCCAAGGTCAGAGGTACGTGTACCGCCATTTGGTCCCCGTCGAAGTCAGCGTTGTATGCTGTACACACAAGTGGGTGTAATTGAATAGCTTTACCTTCAATCAACACGGGTTCAAATGCCTGAATACCCAAACGGTGTAAAGTCGGCGCACGGTTAAGCAGAATTGGATGCTCACGAATAACGTCATCGAGAATATCCCATACCACAGGATCTTCGCGTTCAACCATTTTCTTAGCCGCTTTAATGGTCGTTGCTAAACCTCGGAACTCTAGCTTACTAAAAATAAATGGTTTAAAGAGTTCCAACGCCATTTTTTTGGGTAGACCGCATTGATGTAAACGTAAAGTAGGGCCTACTACAATTACAGAACGGCCAGAATAATCCACACGTTTACCAAGAAGGTTCTGTCTGAAGCGACCTTGCTTACCTTTAATCATATCTGCTAATGACTTTAGCGGACGCTTGTTTGTACCTGTAATAGCACGACCACGACGACCATTATCAAGAAGGGCGTCAACAGACTCTTGCAGCATACGCTTCTCATTACGCACGATAATGTCAGGTGCATTTAAATCAAGAAGACGCTTTAGTCGGTTGTTACGATTAATAACTCGGCGATACAGATCATTTAAATCCGATGTTGCAAAACGGCCACCATCTAATGGTACTAATGGACGCAGATCAGGTGGAAGTACTGGTAAGACATCCATGATCATCCATTCAGGCTTATTACCTGATTCTTGGAAAGCTTCAAGTAGTTTGAGTCGTTTTGTAATTTTCTTGATCTTGGTTTCTGAGTTTGTTGTTGGTAACTCTTCACGAAGTGATTTAATCTCTTCTTCCAAATCAATTTGACGTAATAAGTCACGAATCGCTTCTGCACCCATACGTGCGTCAAATTCATCACCATACTGTTCCATTGCATCAAGATAAACTTCATCATTGAGTAATTGACCACGCTCAAGTTCAGTCATGCCTGGATCAACAACAACAAATGCTTCAAAATAAAGCACACGCTCAATATCACGTAAAGTCATATCTAACAATAAGCCGATACGGGATGGAAGTGACTTAAGGAACCATATGTGCGCAACAGGACTTGCCAGTTCAATATGGCCCATTCTTTCGCGACGGACTTTAGCAAGTGCTAGCTCAACACCGCACTTTTCACAAATAACACCACGGTGCTTAAGTCGCTTATATTTACCACACAAACATTCATAATCCTTAACAGGACCAAATGTTTTAGCGCAAAATAAACCATCACGCTCCGGTTTAAATGTACGATAGTTAATGGTCTCAGGCTTTTTAACTTCACCGTAGGACCATGAACGAATTAAATCGGGTGAAGCCAATGCAATTTTAATCGCATCAAACTCTTCACTTTGACCTTGTTGTTTGAGGATGCCAAGCAAATCACTCATCACAGGTGGTTTTCTCATTGGTTCGAGATTAGCCAAGTCTATGCCTCCAAAAATAGTTGTCAGAAATTATCGCTGAACGAATTAGTCATGTTCCAGTTCGATATCGATACCTAATGCTCTTATTTCTTTCAATAAAACATTGAATGATTCAGGCATACCAGGATCCATACGATGGTCACCATCAACTATATTTTTATAAATCTTCGTGCGTCCTCCGACATCATCTGATTTAACTGTTAACATCTCTTGCAACGTATAGGCAGCACCATACGCCTCTAACGCCCACACTTCCATCTCCCCAAAGCGCTGGCCACCAAATTGTGCCTTACCGCCTAGTGGTTGCTGTGTTACCAAGCTATATGATCCTGTAGAACGGGCGTGCATCTTATCATCAACTAAATGATTAAGCTTAAGCATATACATATAGCCAACAGTTACTGGATTATCAAATTGCTTACCAGTTCTGCCATCATACAACGTTGTTTTACCATCTGGACGTAAGCCTGCTAACTCCAGCATTGCCTTAATTTCTTTTTCACTAGCCCCATCAAACACAGGCGTAGCCATAGGAACACCAGCACGTAGGTTGTCAGCCAATATCATGACCTCCTCATCAGCCAGGCTATTTAAGTGAATTCGCTTTTGCCCGTCATGATTATAGATTTTATCCAGATATGATCTGACCTCTGCCACAGAATGTTGAGAATCAATAAGATCAGCTATTCTTTGACCAAGACCTTTAGCAGCTAATCCCAAATGGGTTTCCAGGACCTGTCCGATGTTCATACGTGAAGGAACACCAAGAGGATTTAACACGATATCGACAGCGGTTCCATCAGCCATGTGTGGCATATCTTCCACAGGAACAACAATAGAGATAACCCCTTTGTTTCCGTGACGACCTGCCATTTTATCGCCAGGTTGAATACGACGTTTAACGGCCAAGTAAACTTTAACAATCTTAAGTACGCCAGGCGCTAAATCATCACCTTGAACAATTTTCTTACGACTATCATTAAAACGCTTTTCCATTTCTTTTCCAAGTAATTCCATTTGTTTGGAAAGCTGTTCTAATTGTTGGCTTGTTCCTTCATCATCCACACGGATATCAAACCATTTTTCTCTATTTACTTTATCTAAATAATCAGAGGTTACTTTTGAACCTGGTTTAATGCTGTTTGGTCCACCAGTAGCCACTTTATCCAAGAGTAAATTACTTACACGGTGATAAATATCTTCTTCACGGATACGTCTTTCATCAATTAAGTCTTTACGAACACGAGCTAAGTGCTCCTCTTCAATACTTTTAGCACGCTCATCTTTCTCAAGACCATCACGAGTAAATATTTGTACATCGATTACGGTACCATTCATTCCAGAAGGAACGCGTAAAGAAGAATCCTTAACATCAGATGCTTTCTCACCAAATATTGCTCTTAATAATTTTTCCTCAGGCGTTAGTTGAGTTTCTCCTTTTGGTGTTACTTTACCCACCAAAATATCACCGGCACTAACTTCAGCACCGATATATACAACACCTGACTCGTCTAAACTTGCCAATGCTGATTCGCCCACATTAGGAATATCTGCAGTGATTTCTTCAGTACCAAGTTTTGTATCTCGAGCAATACAAGTTAACTCTTCAATATGAATAGTAGTAAATCTATCTTCTTGAACAATACGCTCAGAAATAAGAATAGAGTCCTCAAAGTTGTAACCATTCCAAGGCATGAATGCGACTAAGAGATTTTGTCCTAATGCTAACTCTCCCATATCGGTGCAAGGTCCATCAGCCAAAATATCTCCTCGCTGAATACGATCACCTGTAGAAACGATAGGACGTTGGTTGATACATGTGTCTTGGTTTGAACGGAAGTATTTCGTTAGGTTGTAAATATCAACCCCTGCTTCACCCGCTGTAGTTTCATCATCATTAACACGTACAACGATACGAGAAGCATCAACTAAATCAATGACTCCACCACGTCTCGCGACTACTGATACTCCAGAATCCGAAGCAACAGTACGTTCCATACCTGTTCCAACTAGTGGCTTTTCAGAACGCAACGTTGGTACTGCTTGACGTTGCATGTTAGAGCCCATGAGTGCACGGTTAGCATCATCATGTTCAAGGAAAGGAATCAAAGAAGCAGCAACAGAAACGATCTGCTTCGGAGAAACGTCCATATAGTTAATTTTATCAGGAGTTGTTAAAGAAAACTCATTCTGATGTCTGCAAGGTACCAAGTCCGCTAGAATATTGCCTTTTGCATCAACTGGAACATTAGACTGCGCAATGTATTGATCGACTTCTTCAATAGCAGAAAGGTATTCAATATCGTCAGTTACACGACCGTCAATTACCTTACGGCAAGGAGTCTCAATAAAACCATAATCATTAGTTCTGGCATATACTGAGAGTGAGTTAATCAATCCAATATTTGGACCTTCAGGCGTTTCAATTGGGCAAACACGACCATAGTGAGTAGTATGTACGTCACGCACCTCAAAACCTGCACGCTCTCTAGTTAAACCACCTGGGCCAAGCGCTGAAACACGACGTTTATGAGTTACCCCGGATAGTGGATTTACTTGATCCATAAATTGTGACAATTGGCTTGAGCCGAAGAATTCTTTCACCGCAGCCGAAACTGGTTTTGCGTTAATTAAATCTTGTGGCATTAAGTTTTCAGACTCAACCAAACTTAAACGCTCTTTAACAGCTCGCTCAACGCGAACAAGACCAACGCGGAATTGGTTTTCAGCCATCTCGCCAACGCTTCTTACACGACGGTTACCTAAATGATCAATATCATCGACCATACCGATACCATTACGTATATCAATAAGAGTTTTAATAACAGCGAGAATATCTTCTTTTGCTAATGTTCCAGGACCAGTATCTTCTTTTCTACCAACACGACGGTTAAATTTCATACGACCAACTGCAGAAAGATCATAGCGATCTTCAGCAAAGAATAAATTCTTAAATAATGCTTCTGCAGCTTCTTTAGTGGGTGGTTCCCCCGGACGCATCATACGGTATATTTCAACCAATGCTTCTAATTGGCTAGTGGTTGGGTCGATTCTGAGCGTATCAGAAATATATGAGCCATGATCTAGATCATTGGTATAAATCATCTCAAAGTTGAGGATACCATTATCAGCGAGTTGATCGAGTAACTCAGCACTTACTTCATCATTAGCCTGTGCTAAAACTTCGCCTGTTTCAGTATTAATGATATTTTTAGCAAGTACTTTACCAATCAGATAATCTCTTGGAACGACCAGATCTTGCATATTGCTTTTTTCCATCATTTTAATATGACGTGCAGTTATGCGTCGGCCTTGTTCAACAATTAACTCACCAGTTTCAGGAACAACAATATCAAAGGATGCAATTTCACCACGCAATCTTGCGGGTATAAGGTTAATATGAAACTCACCATTTCTTAATTGACAAACAGTTGTTTCAAAAAATTGAGCCAAAACATCTTCAGTTTCATAACCAAGAGCACGCAATAAAATAGTTACGGGTAACTTGCGGCGTCTATCTATTCTAACAAACACACAATCTTTTGGATCGAATTCAAAATCAAGCCATGACCCACGATACGGAATAATACGAGCTGAATATAGCAGTTTTCCGGAAGAATGTGTTTTACCACGATCATGTTCGAAAATTACGCCTGGAGAACGATGTAATTGAGAAACAACAACACGTTCGGTTCCATTGACGACGAAGGTACCTACGTCAGTCATTAAAGGAATTTCACCCATGAATACGTCTTGTTCACGGATATCTTTAATTGGTTTGGGTTCACCTGCTGCGTCTTTGTCTAGAACAACCAGACGAATTTTTACACGCAGTGGTGCAGAATATGTTAATCCTCTGAGTTTGCACTCACGTACATCAAACGCTGGCTCACCAAGCTTATAGCTCACATATTCGAGTCTGGCATTTCCAGAAAAGCTTTCTATAGGGAATACTGATGAGAACGCAGCATGTAAACCTGTTTTCTGTCCGTTTCCATTAGGATCGGTTTCTAAAAAATCGCGATACGATTTTAGCTGGATTTCAAGCAGATTTGGAATTTCCATTTTATCTGCCTGCCTACCAAAGCTTTTGCGAAATCGTTTTTTCTCAGCATGTGAATATTGAGGTTTAGCTTCTGCAATTGCCATGGTGGTTCCTCTGTAAAATTATTGATATCATCAAACACACAAACCCAGCCATGAAACCATGGCCGGGTTCTTAAACTTATCTACAACGGTATTACTTAACTTCGACAGACGCGCCAGCTTCTTCAAGCTTCTTCTTAATGTCAGCAGCTTCGTCTTTAGATACACTTTCTTTAACAGTTGAAGGAGCACCTTCTACTAGATCTTTAGCTTCTTTCAAGCCTAATCCAGTGATTTCACGAATTGCTTTAATAACACCGACTTTGTTTGCACCGAAACTGGTCATTACAACATTGAATTCAGTTTTTTCTTCGGCAGCAGCAGCACCACCTGCAGCAGGTGCAGCAACAGCTACAGCAGCAGCGGCAGCAGAAACATTGAATTTCTCTTCCATTGCTTCGATAAGTTCAACAACTTCCATTACAGTCATGTTAGAGATTGTTTCAAGAATCTCATTTTTTGATACAGCCATTTCTAGCTCCTAAGTTAAAAATTATAAAGATTATGTGGTCTATTACTGTTTTTTGTCTTTGATTGCAGCGACTGTTCTTACCAATTTGGCATGAGGTTCTGCAAGAGTACGGACAAATTTCTCTATTGGTGCCTTCATCACATACATTAGTTTAGCTAATGCTTCATCACGAGTAGGTAGACTAGCCACAGCTTCAAGTTGATCCGGACTATATACTTTACCACTCACTGCTAATGCTTTGATTTCAAGCTTATCAAATGTCTTGACGAATTCCTTTAGCATTCTTGCAGCATCGCTCGGAGCTTCGAGAGATAAAGCAATAAATAAAGGTCCAACCAACTTATCACTCAAGCAGGAAAACTCGGTATTTTCAAATGCTCTACGAGTTAGTGTATTAGGTACTACTCGTAAATAAACACCTGATTTCCGTGCTTCGCTACGCAGTTGGGTCATTTGATTCACAGTTAAACCACGATAATCAGCAACGACTGCCGAAATAGCCTTAGAAGCGACAACACTCACTTCCTCTACAACGGCTTTTTTTGCAGCTAATGTCAATGTCACGTTACTGACCTCCTAAGTTGCGCAAATCATTATCTGATTTGACAGTTATGGTGGCCGTCTCAGAATATTCAGAGTCGGTTCACCGTCTGCGCAGGATATTAAGCCTGAGGCACCTGCGGTCTTCGACGGCATCGAACCATGTCTATGCCGTGAAAGCGGTTTTAAGGGCGTTATATGTTACACAGGTATTGTAGCAATATCAATAGGCAAGCCTGGCCCCATTGTTGTTGATAATGAAATTTTCTTGAAATATACACCTTTAGCTGATGTAGGTTTCGCTTTACGCAAGTCAACCAACAATGCAGCGATGTTTTCAATCAAATCTTCAGCAGAGAAATGAGCCTTTCCAACTGTGCAATGAATAATACCATTCTTGTCAGTTCTATAACGAACCTGACCTGATTTAGCATCGTTAACAGCACCTTCTACGTTCATGGTCACAGTACCAACTTTAGGGTTAGGCATTAAACCACGAGGACCAAGAATTTGTCCTAACTGTCCAACGATACGCATTGCATCAGGTGTTGCAATTACAACATCAAAGTCCATCTGACCGGCTTTAATTTGGTCAGCCAAGTCTTCAAAACCAACTATATCTGCACCTGCATTCTTAGCTTTAGTTGCATTATCTCCTTGAGCAAATACTGCCACACGAACCTTTTTACCGGTACCTTTTGGTAGATTTGTCGAAGAGCGAACAACTTGATCTGACTTACGAGGATCAACACCAAGATTAACACTGATATCAACACTTTCTTCAAAATTTTTACTAGCAAACTCTTTAAGTATAGCAATTGCTTCTGATGCATTATAAAGATGATTTACTTTCACTTTTTCACGTATTTTCTTTTGTTTCTTACTAATAGCCATTGGTAACCCCTTATTGCAAATCCTCAACCTCGATACCCATGCTTCGTGCAGTTCCAGCAATACTACGAACCGCAGCTTCTAAACTACCTGCTGTTAAGTCAGGTTGTTTCATCTTAGCAATGTCTTCGAGTTGAGCGCGTTTTAACTTAGCAACTTTCTTGGTATTTGGGGTGCCACTTCCACTTTGAATACCAGCAGCTTTCTTAAGCAGCACAGAAGCTGGAGGAGTCTTAGTTATAAATGTAAAACTACGATCCGCGTACACAGTGATTACTACTGGAGTAACCAAGCCTGGTTCCATATTCTGGGTTTGAGCATTGAATGCCTTGCAAAACTCCATAATATTTACACCACGCTGTCCTAAAGCAGGACCAACTGGTGGACTTGGATTTGCCTTACCTGCTGGTATCTGTAGTTTAATATATGCTTCTACTTTTTTAGCCATAATTGCTCCTTACGGGTATAACGCTTGTTCGCTGTCTATACTTAAAGTACTTTTAGCTACTAGAGCTTCCCAGTTACACACAAAAATTAAGTCTTTTCTACCTGACTAAATTCGAGCTCGACTGGAGTTGAGCGACCGAATATTAGTACCGCCACTCTTAAGCGGCTTTTCTCATAGTTAACTTCTTCAACAACACCATTGAAGTCAACAAAAGGTCCTTCTTTAACACGCACAACTTCTCCTGGTTCAAATAATATTTTTGGTTTAGGTTTCGTTACGCCTTCCTCAACACGCTGTAAGATAGCTCTAGCTTCTTTATCAGTAATTGGTGTTGGTGTTTGACTTGTTCCACCGATAAAGCCTAAAACTCGAGGAATTGCTCGAATCATATGCCATGTTTCATCATCCATGATCATATTAACCAACACATATCCAGGAAAGAATTTTCGCGTGCTTTTTCGTTTTTGACCGGCCCGCATCTCAACAACTTCTTCCGATGGAACAACTACCTCACCTATCTTATCTTGTAGATGATGGTGTTCTGCACGTGATTTAATTTCGCGCATGACAAAATTTTCATAGCCAGAGTAGGCATGAACCACATACCATTGTTTAGTTTTATGCTCTTCCACCGTATTTTCAACCCAAATGTGTTAGTTTAGCGATTGCCCACATCATTGCAGAGTCTACACCCCAAAGAACAAATCCTGTTACTGTAACCATGATCATGACAATAGATGTGGTTTGAATAGTTTCCTGGCGAGTTGGCCAGACAACTTTTTGTAGCTCAATTTTAGCTTCTTTTGCAAATGCAAAAACTTGTCTTCCCTTAGATGTAAAAAATCCCAGGACACCGACTAAGACAAACCAGCCAATCCAGACAATGGCTTTTATAGGGGCTGTGAAATCGAAATAATAGGTCCCTAAAAAGGCAAAAATTGTGATCAGCACAATGCCAAACCACAACATAATTTCTTTAAAGTTCAATTTAGAATCACTTGAATTTTTCATATTTATCTAACTGTTGGCAGGCCAGGAGGGAATCGAACCCCCAACCTGCGGTTTTGGAGACCGCCGCTCTGCCAATTGAGCTACTGGCCTAACATTTAGCATATTGTGTGAAGCTTTTAAGCTTCACACCTTTCATCATTTATTCAATGATTTTTGCAACAACACCAGCACCAACTGTGCGACCACCTTCACGAATTGCGAAACGCAATCCTTCGTCCATAGCAATTGGTGAATGCAAGGTAACTGTCATTTGGACGTTATCCCCTGGCATTACCATTTCTATTCCGCTTGGTAATTCACAAGATCCAGTTACGTCTGTCGTTCTGAAGTAAAACTGTGGACGGTATCCATTGAAAAATGGAGTATGACGACCACCTTCATCTTTTGACAACACGTATACTTCTGCTTCAAACTTGGTGTGAGGCTTGATTGTACCAGGTTTCGCCAATACTTGACCACGCTCTACTTCGTCTCTCTTTGTTCCACGTAACAATACGCCAACGTTATCGCCTGCGCGACCTTCGTCAAGTAACTTACGGAACATTTCAACGCCTGTACAAGTCGTCTTCTGGGTATCTCGTATTCCTACAATTTCTACTTCTTCACCAACTTTTACTATTCCACTCTCAACACGACCAGTTACTACTGTTCCTCGACCAGAAATTGAAAATACGTCTTCAATCGGTAATAAGAAACTCTTGTCAATGTTTCTTACTGGTTCTGGTATGTAGGAATCCATCGTCTCTACCAACTTCTCAATCGCTGCCACGCCAATCTCGCTGGTATCGCCTTCCAGTGCTTTTAGCGCTGAACCGACTACAATAGGAATATCATCTCCTGGAAACTCATAACTGCTTAACAGGTCACGTACTTCCATCTCTACTAATTCTAACAACTCCGGATCGTCCACCATATCCGCTTTGTTCATGAATACTACAATGTATGGCACACCTACTTGACGTGACAACAAAATGTGTTCACGTGTTTGTGGCATTGGACCATCCGCTGCTGATACTACTAAAATAGCTCCGTCCATTTGAGCTGCACCTGTAATCATGTTCTTCACATAGTCAGCATGACCAGGGCAATCCACGTGGGCATAGTGGCGGTTCGCTGATTCATACTCAACGTGTGCCGTTGATATCGTAATTCCACGCTCTCGCTCTTCCGGCGCCGCGTCAATTTGATCATACGCTTTCGCTGTCCCACCAAACTTCTTTGCCATAATTGTGGTAATCGCTGCAGTCAATGTGGTCTTACCATGGTCTACGTGACCAATCGTTCCCACGTTTACGTGCGGCTTCTTACGCTCAAACTTTTCCTTCGCCATCGAAAGATCTCCCCATTCAAAAGTTGATAACTGTATGGTGCCCACAACTGGACTCGAACCAACGACCTCTTCCTTACCAAGGAAGTGCTCTACCACCTGAGCTATGTGGGCCTTTAGCTACAGTCTGCACTATTCACAGGCTGTTATAAAACTTGGAGCGGGTGATGGGAATCGAACCCACGCTATCAGCTTGGAAGGCTGAAGTTCTACCATTGAACTACACCCGCCTGCTCACTTTTTTTCGTCTTCACAATACTGGTGGAGGGGGAAGGATTCGAACCTTCGAAGGCAGAGCCGTCAGATTTACAGTCTGATCCCTTTGACCGCTCGGGAACCCCTCCCAAAAGAACGCCATTTTCTTTCATGGCATGACTAAAGTCAATAGCCTTAGTCCAGTAAATGTGGACTAGATCTAGATGGTGCTGGCACCAGGAATCGAACCCGGGACCTACTGATTACAAGTCAGTTGCTCTACCTACTGAGCTACGCCAGCAATACTCTTTCACTATGTGCTTTAGCCTGGCTATTTTATAGGCCTTAAGCAGCACAATATTCACTTAATCGCGAATTACTACTTATATAAAGCCCTGGCAATGACCTACTTTCGCATGAGGACACCTCACACTATCATCGGCGCGGGTCTGTTTCACTTCTGAGTTCGAGATGGAGTCAGGTGGTTCCAGACCGCTATGGTCGCCAGGAAAACTGGTTATCCTAAACTGGGGTTGACAGGATTAACTGTCTTGCCAGTCAGGCTGGTAAAGAAGTAAGGGTAACACAAGTTGCCTTTCGGCTCTAATCTTTTGTTGCCATATTCCGAAGCAATTCAGGTTATATGGTCAAGACAATCAGCCAATTAGTACGAGTTAGCTTCACACATTACTGCGCTTCCACACCTCGCCTATCAACGTCGTAGTCTTCAACGGGCTTCATGGGAAAACTCATCTTGAGGGAGGCTTCCCGCTTAGATGCTTTCAGCGGTTATCCCGTCCGAACTTAGCTACCCGGCAATGCAACTGGCGTCACAACCGGTACACCAGAGGTTCGTCCACTCCGGTCCTCTCGTACTAGGAGCAGCTCCTCTCAATTTTCCTACGCCCACGGCAGATAGGGACCGAACTGTCTCACGACGTTCTAAACCCAGCTCGCGTACCACTTTAAATGGCGAACAGCCATACCCTTGGGACCTGCTTCAGCCCCAGGATGTGATGAGCCGACATCGAGGTGCCAAACACCGCCGTCGATATGAACTCTTGGGCGGTATCAGCCTGTTATCCCCGGAGTACCTTTTATCCGTTGAGCGATGGCCCTTCCATTCAGAACCACCGGATCACTAAGACCTACTTTCGTACCTGCTCGAGCCGTCACTCTCGCAGTCAAGCACCCTTTTGCCTTTACACTCTTGGTACGATGTCCGACCGTACCGAGGGTACCTTTGTGCTCCTCCGTTACTCTTTGGGAGGAGACCGCCCCAGTCAAACTACCCACCATACACTGTCCTCAACCAGGATTACTGGCCCAAGTTAGAACCTCAATAATAACAGGGTGGTATTTCAAGGTCGGCTCCATGCGAACTGGCGTCCGCACTTCATAGCCTCCCACCTATCCTACACAGTTATCATCAAAGTCCAGTGCAAAGCTGTAGTAAAGGTTCACGGGGTCTTTCCGTCTAGCCGCGGGTACACTGCATCTTCACAGCGATTTCAATTTCACTGAGTCTCGGGTGGAGACAGCGTGGCCATCGTTACGCCATTCGTGCAGGTCGGAACTTACCCGACAAGGAATTTCGCTACCTTAGGACCGTTATAGTTACGGCCGCCGTTTACCGGGGCTTCGATCAAGAGCTTCTCCGAAGATAACCCCATCAATTAACCTTCCGGCACCGGGCAGGCGTCACACCCTATACGTCTTCTTTCGAATTTGCAGAGTGCTGTGTTTTTAATAAACAGTCGCAGCCACCTGGTCTCTGCGGCCCTCACCAGCTTCGTTTAGCAAGTAAACTAACCAGCAAGGGCGTACCTTCTCCCGAAGTTACGGTACCATTTTGCCTAGTTCCTTCACCCGAGTTCTCTCAAGCGCCTTAGTATTCTCTACTTGTCCACCTGTGTCGGTTTGCGGTACGGTTCTCTATAAGTTATGGCTAGCAGCTTTTCCTGGAAGCTTGGCATCAATGACTTCCCTGCACCCCGTAGGGTCAGGACCACTCGGCACCTCTGCGTATCGAGAAACCGGATTTGCCAGGTCTCTCCGCCTACATGCCAGTACCGGGACTACCAACGCCCGGCTCACCTAGCCTTCTTCGTCCCCACATCACCACTTATAGAAAGTCCAGGAATATTAACCTGGTTCCCATCGACTACGCTCTTCAGCCTCGCCTTAGGGGCCGACTCACCCTGCTCCGATTAACGTCGTGCAGGAAACCTGGGACTTCCGGCGAGAGGGTTTTTCACCCTCTTTATCGTTACTCATGTCAGCATTCGCACTTCTGATACCTCCAGCCCACTTCTCAATGAACCTTCATCAGCCTACAGAACGCTCCCCTACCACGTGCACTTAGTGCACATCCGCAGCTTCGGTGTATAGTTTTAGCCCCGTTACATCTTCCGCGCAGGCCGACTCGACCAGTGAGCTATTACGCTTTCTTTAAAGGATGGCTGCTTCTAAGCCAACCTCCTGGCTGTCTATGCCTTCCCACATCGTTTCCCACTTAACTATAACTTCGGGACCTTAGCTGGCGGTCTGGGTTGTTTCCCTCTTCACGACGGACGTTAGCACCCGCCGTGTGTCTCCCGTGATTCAATTTGCCGGTATTCGGAGTTTGCATCGGTTTGGTAAGCCATGACAGCCCCCTAGCCGAAACAGTGCTCTACCCCCAGTAATCATTCACGAGGCGCTACCTAAATAGCTTTCGGGGAGAACCAGCTATCTCCGGGCTTGATTAGCCTTTCACTCCTAGCCACACGTCATCCGATAATTTTTCAACATTACCCGGTTCGGACCTCCAGTTGGTGTTACCCAACCTTCATCCTGCACATGGCTAGATCGCCCGGTTTCGGGTCTACTCACAGCGACTCTCGCCCTTTTAAGACTCGATTTCTCTACGGCTTCCTTATTCAGTTAACCTCGCCACTGAAAGTAACTCGCTGACCCATTATACAAAAGGTACGCAGTCACACAGCCTAAGCTATGCTCCCACTGCTTGTACGCAAACGGTTTCAGGTTCTATTTCACTCCCCTCTCCGGGGTTCTTTTCGCCTTTCCCTCACGGTACTGGTTCACTATCGGTCAGTAAGGAGTATTTAGCCTTGGATGATGGTCCACCCATCTTCAACCAGGATTTCACGTGTCCCGGCCTACTTGTTCGCATGCCTAGTTCTTCAATACTATGTCGTATACGGGACTTTCACCCCCTACGGTCAGCCTTCCCAAACTGTTCTACTTCTAGTATCGATAAATCATGCCAGGCTCTTCCCCGTTCGCTCGCCGCTACTTAGAGAATCTCAATTGATTTCTTTTCCTTCGGGTACTTAGATGTTTCAGTTCCCCGAGTTCGCCTCTGTAACCTATGTATTCAGCCACAGATAACCTACTCTCGTAAGTTGGGTTCCCCCATTCGGACATCTCTGGATCAACGCACGTTTCCAACTCCCCAGAGCTTTTCGCAGGATTCCACGTCCTTCTTCGCCTCTTACTGCCAAGGCATCCACCGTTTGCGCTTCTCTTCTTGACCATATAACCTGAGTTTCCTCAGATTATTTCCGACAAAAGATTAATACTAATTCGCTTGTGTTTACCCTTTCTTCTTTACCAAATTGTTAATGAACGTCCGGATTAACCAGATTAAAGTAATCTCTATAAAATCACTTTGATCTAATCCATCCTACAGAAACGTTGGTGGGTCTGAGTGGACTTGAACCACCGGCCTCACCCTTATCAGGGGTGCGCTCTAACCAGCTGAGCTACAGACCCATTTTTCTGCAACCTTTTACCTTACTCTTCGTTATATTG